>DMCR01000082.1:0-11424 GCA_003445735.1 Cryomorphaceae bacterium | reverse complement strand
GCCAATTCTGGATCAAGATTACTGAGTCGAGCAAAATTTACGATTGAAAACAATACATCCCCTAGCTCACTTTCTATTTCTTGTTGATTACCAAGGTCTTGTGCTCGCTCAAACTCACTAAGTTCCTCTTTAATCTTTCCCCAAACATCTCGTGGCTGGTCCCAATCAAAACCGGCTCCACGCGCTTTATCGCCGATACGAATAGCTTTCACTAAGGCAGGTAACCCTCTAGGCACCCCTTGAAGCACACTTTGAGTTCCCTTTTCTTTGAGCTTAATAGCTTCCCAATTGGCCTTCACCTCCTCTTGAGTAGCTGCCTCTACGTCCCCGTAGATATGTGGATGACGATGAATAAGCTTATCGCAAACAGCATTAAGAACGTCCGCTACATCAAAAGCGCCTTTTTCGCTACCTATTTTACTATAAAAGACCATGTGGAGCATGAGGTCCCCCAACTCCTTCTTGATTTCCTGAAGGTTATTTTCCTCGATGGCATCTGCCAACTCATAGGTTTCCTCAATAGTCAAATGACGCAGAGATTCCAAACTCTGCTTTTTATCCCAAGGACACTCCGCACGGAGTGTATCCATGATATCAAGCAATCGCCCGAAGGCCTCTAGTTTCTCTGCGCGACTATTCATTATTCTGTAGCTTCCTGTTCGTCAAGTAGGGTGAGTAAATCATTCTTCACAAGGATGTTAAACCACTGCACTACTTTTTTAATATCACTGGCGTAGACGCGCTCTTGATCGAACTTTGGCAATATCTCACCGAAAAAATCTTCTAGCTCATCTTTGCTGCTCTTGTGGCCAATAGCCTCTTTACCTTCTGTAACTGAAGCCATGGCTTTGAAAACTTCACGTAGAGGCACCTCTTCGTCGTACGTGTAGATGGCAATATCACCCAATGAACTAACATTGGCCGTTGCTGGTATGCTTGTGCGTTTTCCATCCAATAAACTCTCTACTATTACGCCTCCTTTATTTTGAGCAATGAGCTTGAAAAGGCCAGGTTTCCCGGCCACTGATAATACGGTACTTAATCCCATTATTTAGTATTTAACCACTGTCTAACTTGTTCTATTTCTCCGGTTTCTGAAACACTGATTAGGTTCATTAAACCTTCTGCATCTTCCCGCAATGTACTCTTGGGATAACGCTGTATCAAAGCACGCAAAAATTCCATTGCACGCTCTGAATCTCCGAAAACATTATCAAAAAATAATGCCAATTGTAATAACGCTTGAGGCGCGTATTCATCTTGAGGAAACTTATTACTCAACAATATCAAGTAATTTAACCCATATAAGCGGTATTCACCTTCTTGGTTCATACAAGTCAAGCCTGCTTTCATCAGATACTCAGCCTTCGTCTTCATCAATGAATCCTGGGCCACAAAGTGCATGGCTGCTCGGGTATAACCCTTTGGAGATAAAATACTCTTATCCACTAAGTTCAAATAGTGTACGGCAGAATCCAAGGACGCTACACGCTTCTGCTCCTTAATAGGTAATGAACTTTCAACAGCTCCTTGGCAGGACCATAAAACCAATACGGCGAGCAAATACACTCGAATCATTTTGCTTTTGGAAATTTCATTGGGTAATCCACATTGACATTACCTCGTTCAATGCGTCCTAAAGCACCCTTGACTAACTTCTTTCTCAATGGCTTGATCCTCTCGGTAAATAAGGTTCCTTCAATGTGATCATATTCGTGCTGAATCACTCGGGCCGCCAAACCATTAAATGTTTCCTCAACCAATTCCCACTCTTCGTTGTAGTACTCAATAACCACGCTCTCCTTGCGGTACACAGTTTCACGAACATCTGGTATACTTAGACACCCCTCTTCCATGCCCCACTCCTCTCCGGATTCCTCGATGATGATGGGGTTGATGAAGGTCTTTTTAAAGTCTTTCAAGAGCTCATAGTCCTCCTCACCCTCCTCTGCAAACGGGCTAGCATCGACTACAAATAGGCGAATACTGCGGCCGATCTGAGGTGCTGCCAATCCAACACCGTGCGCACCATACATGGTTTCATACATGTTGGCGATCAAAGCTTCTAGGCCGGGGTATTGTTCGTCAATTTCCTCAGCGACTTTATTCAGTACAGGATCTCCGTAAGCAACAATGGGTAATATCATAAGGATCTAATGAGAATACAAAGATAGTTAGCGCTGGGCTAAGTAATTCTCCAATATTAGGGCAGCAGCCACTTTATCTATCGCTCCTTTTTCGCTTCTCTTAGACTTGTTCATGCCGCCACGAATCACTGCATGCGAGGCCAAGGAGGAAGTGAAGCGTTCGTCCACACGGACTAATTGGACCCTAGGGAAGGTCCGACTAATCTTACTACATAATTCATCAATAAACGCAGCAACCTTGGACGGGCTTCCGTCCCATCGAGTTGGCGCTCCTACCACGACAATCTCCAAGGGTTCCTCTAGGTTACGAGAATTCAGATACCCCAGGAGCTCAGAGGTGTAGACCGTGAGTAATGGAAAAGCCATCATTTGCATAGCATCAGATTCTGCTATACCTGTACGGACTTCTCCGATATCCAAGGCAACGATTTTTGACATGCTACAAAGGTAGTCTAAAGCATCCGAAAGCCGTACCTTTGACCCTCAACGCAACAACGATTATGCAAGAGTTAAGAGTAACAATAGAAAATGCTTGGGAGAATAGAGAATTACTCCAAAACGCAGATACTCAAGCGGCAATTCGCGCCGTAGTTAGCGCACTAGATTCTGGTGACTTACGTGTAGCCGAACCTACTGCAGATGGATGGCAAATCAACGAATGGGTGAAGAAAGCCGTTGTGTTATACTTCCCTATTCAGAAAATGGAGACCATTGAGGTACCCCCGTTTGAATTCCACGATAAAATTCCATTGAAAACTGGTTACGCCGAAAAAGGTGTCCGAGTAGTTCCCCATTCGATTGCACGACACGGCTCATTCCTAGCAAGCGGTGTGATCATGATGCCTTCGTATGTAAATATTGGAGCTTATGTGGATAGAGGCACCATGGTTGATACTTGGGCCACCGTAGGTTCATGTGCACAGATCGGCAAAAACGTTCACCTCAGTGGTGGCGTTGGAATAGGCGGTGTACTCGAACCATTACAGGCGGCTCCAGTGATCATTGAAGACGATTGTTTTATCGGTTCACGATGCATCGTAGTTGAAGGCGTACGCATAGAAAAAGAAGCGGTGCTCGGCGCTAATGTAGTATTGACGGCATCCACTAAAATCATCGATGTAAGCGGCCCCACGCCAGTAGAATATAGAGGACACGTCCCTGCGCGTTCGGTGGTCATTCCAGGCACCATACCGAAAGACTTCCCCGCAGGCTCTTATAATGTTCCTTGTGCTTTGATTATTGGGAAACGCAAGGAAAGCACAGACAAAAAGACCTCCTTGAACGACGCACTTAGAACGCATAACGTAGCCGTATAATGCCTACTCCACTCTCAGTCATTATCCTCACTTACAATGAGGCGGAACGCCTGACACGGTGCGTGGAAGCGGGTCGACCTGTCGGTGATGAGATACTAATAGTAGACAGCGGGTCGACCGACGGAACGGTGGCGTTGGCAAAGCAATTAGACACGAATGTGTTGGAGCGCCCTATGAAAAACTGGGCGGAACAGCGCAACTGGGCCATGGACCAAGCCACTCACTCTTGGGTGCTTTTCATCGATGCCGACGAAGTAATGGATGAAGTGTTACAAAAGACCATTCTTAGTTGGAAAGAGCAGTCTCATGAGAATAACAATGGTTTTTGGGGACTGAAGAGAGTGCATTATTTCCAAGGAAAACGAATGCATTTTTCAGGTCTTCAATCTGATGTTGTGGTCCGATTATTTCATCGTAGCCAGCGCTATGCAGACCGTGAGGTACACGAGAAATTGGATCTACAAAAACCACAGCCCTTGCCCGGTATCCTTCACCATCACTCTTACCTAAACGACGAGCAATGGGAGAAAAAACAGCGTTCGTATGCGGCCAAAAGTGCTCTAGATAAAAACCAATCTACCGGAGTCCTGACTCCCTTTCACTTTGTCGTAAAACCCGCCTTTCGTTTTGTCAAGCACTACCTGATTCGCGGTGGTATTCTTGACGGTGCAGCAGGCTGGAATTACAGTATTAGCATGGCCCAAGGAATTTTTTGGCGCTATGTTGAAATGAAAAAACTTCGCAACTCATGAGCGCAGGACAAACCATCTTTTTAGTGGCACTAATGGTCTTCATCTTGGCCGTACACAGCTTTAAATGGGCCCTTCATTTTCAGTATCTGCGCGTTAAGCACAAGAAGAAACCTGGCCATTGGTCGGATTACTACAAGCGCAACTACATTTACAAGAAAGACGAACTGTGGTGGCGAGAAAGCATCATGCTATTCCCCCTTCTTTATCCAGTAGAACTGACTGGGAATGAAACAGAAGATTTTTGGCTTCAAAAAATCAAACGTACAAACCTCAGCATCTACTTCATACTCATCGTACTTTTGCTCGCAGGGATTTATTTCTCGAAACTTCCTGAACTCCAAGCATAAGTGATGGTACAACGTTCCGAATACATTAAGGATTCTATTTTCTCCCTCGTCGGCGAGCAAGCCGATACGCTGGGACTAGAATGCTACGTGGTGGGTGGATATGTGCGTGATCAATGGATGGAACGTCCACAAAAAATGGACATTGATTTTGTAGTTGTTGGCGATGGTATATCGCTTGCCAAAGCCATTCAACAGCAACTCAAGCCACGCCCAAAGCTCACTGTTTTTAAAAATTTCGGCACGGCTCATATGAACTTTGAAGGTCTAGATCTTGAATTCGTGGGTGCCCGTAAAGAAAGCTACAACCGCAATAGCCGAAATCCAGAAGTTGTCGCTGGTAGCTTGCAAGACGATCAAAACCGTCGCGATTTCTCGGTGAATGCCATGGCCATTTGTCTGAATAAAGACCGCTGGGGCGAGTTATTAGACCCGTTCGGAGGCATCAAGGACATTGAGGATAAGATTCTACGTACACCGCTCGATCCGAATCAAACATTCGACGACGATCCACTGAGAATGATGCGTGCGATTCGATTTGCCGCGCAACTAAACTTCAAAGTATCGAGCGATGCGTTAATGAGTATTCGAGAAAATGCTGCGCGTATAAATATTGTAGCGCCTGAGCGTATTGCACAAGAATTCAATAAAATCTTAGCAGTTCGTAAACCTAGCTATGGCTTGGGATTGCTGTTCACTAGTGGATTGCTCGAACATATACTTCCAGAACTCTGCGCCTTGCAAGGAGTTGAGGAGGTTGAAGGACAGCTTCACAAAGACAACTTCTACCATACCCTTGAAGTTGTTGACAACCTTAGCTGCACCTCGGAAGATTTATGGCTCAGATGGGCAGCATTGTTGCACGACATTGGCAAGCCACGAACAAAGAAGTTCATCAAGGGGACTGGATGGACCTTCAGAGGCCATGAGTTTTTAGGAGGCAAAATGGTACCCAAGCTCTTCAAGCGCATGCACTTGCCTTCTGACTCTCGGATGAAGTTTGTCATCAAGATGGTACAGATGAGCTCCCGTCCCGCCGCCTTATCGGATCATGCTGTGACCGACAGCGCGCTCAGAAGATTGCTCTTTGATGCAGGTGATGATATTGATTCATTGATGCTCTTATGTGAAGCGGATTTGACGACCAAGAATGAAAAGAAAAAGCGCAAATACCTCCAGAACTTCAAGCATGTACGCGCGAAACTTAAGAAGGTTGAAGAGCGCGACCACATTAGAAATTTCCAACCGCCGATTACTGGCGAGGAGATTATGGAGAAATATGGTATTGGGCCATGCCGTGAAATAGGACAAATTAAAGAAGGCATCAAGGAAGCCATTTTAGAAGGTGAAATCCGCAATGAAAGGGAGGCCGCCTTGCTTAAAATGGACGAACTTGCGGCCCTATTAGGATTAACATAAATGGAAGTTTATCTACGTTTTATAGCCGATACTAGCGATACAGTCATTCGTGATGTTCGAATTAAAGGAAGCGCCTCACTATTAAACCTTCACGAACAGGTATACGCCACCTTTGGATTGGAACCTGGTGAAATGGGAAGTTTCTACTACAGCACATCGGATTGGGACCAAGGTGAGGAATTGCCGATGTTCAGTATGGACGATAATAGCCCAAGCATGGAAACGATGATTGTGGCCGATTTTTTCAATCAAACGGCACACGCACTATACGTATACAATTTCTTAGACATGAATATTTTCTATGTCGAAAAGGTCAAGGAAGATAAGGAAGAAGGGTTTGAAGATTTCGTGGTTTTGAACGCCGTAGGAGAGTTGGACAAACCTACAAAACCTAGTCCTGATGCGGCCCCTGGAATGGCTAAGGACCCTAGTCAAATGACTGAAGCAGAAATCAATGCCATGTACGGTCTAGACGACCTTGAGGGCAGCAAAGATTCATATGCCGACGAGAATGAGGACAATTTCGAAGACGAGGAGTATTATTAAATCCAGTCCACTGAAATCACACGTTCGACAGGAATGGTAATGTTTCCTTTCAAATAGATGGAGCCGCCATAGTGCAGCCAAATGGTGGTCTGTACCTTGAATACATCTGAATAAGTCTGGAAGACTATGTCTACCTTCTCGTGGCGGATATTCCCAACATAGGTCGCCGAGTGAATGCGCTTGGCACGCTTCAATTTCTCGGACTTATTTGAAAGTACATCCCCCACTGGAAAATCCAAGGTGGCGGTTTCTAACCGGCTAATATCTATGGGTAGTTCTGTCACGGGTTCATGTAAGCGGTACTTATAAATTTACGAAATTTGGCTCAGCTATGCGAACAACAAGCTTTAGAGATTCTTTCTACACGGTCATTTTCGAAGCCAATACGCCGGCAGGCAAGGCATTCGACGTTGCCCTTTTCGGAACCATCGGGGTGAGTGTTATTGCGATCATGCTCGAATCTGTACCAAGTCTTACCTCTAATGTTGCTGCGCAGAATTGGTTCACCGGAATTGAGATAATCACCACCATATTATTCAGCATTGAATACACACTGCGCCTTTGGTGTAGTCCCAAACCCATGCACTACGCTCGAAGTTTTTACGGTCTTATAGATTTGATAAGCACTCTGCCCTTTTACCTGGCGCTGCTCTTCCCCGCTACCAGTACTTTCTCCATAATTAGAGCGTTGCGTTTGCTACGGATTTTTAGAGTGCTAAAACTCAGCCGATTCCTAATTGAAGGAAACCTTCTTTGGCAAAGCTTGCTACGTTCCTCACGCAAGATTAGCGTATTTCTCTTCACGGTAGTCCTGCTCTGCGTAGTCATGGGGACCATTATGTATACCGTTGAAGGTCCCGAGAATGGATTCACATCCATACCCCTGAGCATTTACTGGGCAATAGTAACCTTAACCACCGTGGGATATGGAGACATTGCGCCCGGGACGGTGTTGGGCCAACTCATTGCTTCTGCCATCATGATCCTCGGTTATGCTATCATCGCCATTCCCACTGGGATCGTAACCGTAGATCTTGCCATGAACCCTACGGATGGAAAACCAACGTTGAAAGCTTGTGAAAACTGCGGACACAACAGTCCGTCCAAATATAATTATTGTCCCAATTGCGGTACAGAATTCGCATCGAATGCCTAAATACTTGCTGAATATTTGTGGGCCTACCGCTGTGGGTAAGACAGGTGTAGCCTTGTATTGGGCTGAGAAATTGGGATGCCCAATTCTCTCAACAGACTCCCGCCAATGCTATAGAGAACTGGGCATCGGCTCTGCGCCGCCATCGCAAGAAGAATTGGACCGAGTTCAGCACCACTTCATCGCTGACCGCAGCATTCACGACCCTATCACCGCCGGTGAGTTTGAACAGTTTGCCCTAGAAATTCTTGATACATTATTCGAAAGCCACGATATCGTGGTTGCCGTCGGAGGCTCCGGGATGTACATCGACGCCCTTTTACATGGCCTTGATCCATTACCCACCGATGCTACCATCAAAGAGGCTTTGGAGGAAAGGGCCCAAGCTGAAGGTCTAGCGGCATTAAAAGAAGAACTAGAACGCCTCGATCCAGAACATGCCGTCAAGGTAGATGTAAGAAATCCCCGACGGATTATTCGTGCCCTAGAAGTCATCACCATCACTGGGAAGAAGTATTCCACACAGTTAAACAATACGCCGAAAGATCGTCCGTTTGAAATAGTGAACTGGATACTGAATATGGACCGTGATAAGCTATACAAACGCATCAACTCCAGGGTACACTTGATGATTTCAGCTGGCTTGGAAGAGGAAGCTAGAACATTGGAACCGCATCAAGAACTCTTCGCCTTACAAACCGTAGGCTATCGCGAATGGTGGCCTTATTTTGAAGGAGACTACGGTCTAGACCGCACCATTGAGCTTATCCAGCAATACAGCCGGCGCTATGCCAAAAGACAATTGACTTATTTCAAGCGCTTCGAAAACGCTTTATGGCTCGATCCAAACGATATTAACAGCCAAGAGGAATCTTTGCAAAAAGCGGGGGCGTTGTGAGCATGCATCTTAATCCCTTAAACCCGCTCGGATTTATCCTCGGAGCATACTAT
Source organism: Cryomorphaceae bacterium (assembly GCA_003445735.1). Classification (GTDB taxonomy): domain Bacteria; phylum Bacteroidota; class Bacteroidia; order Flavobacteriales; family Schleiferiaceae; genus UBA10364. Next base: position 2,796 of record DMCR01000082.1, on the reverse strand, counting down.
TTGTTAGGGCAGAAAATTGATCGCGCGAGGCGTTCTACTAACGCCAATTACGCTAAATATCCCACCATATGTGTAGGAAACTTTCAATCGGGAGGCACAGGTAAAACCCCAGCCACTATTTGGGTTGCAAAGCAGTTGAAAGCCTTGGGTTATTCCCCCATTATTCTGATTCGAGGCTACAAAGGTTCGGTTAAAAAAAGTGCGATTATTGATGGCAATGATACCTATACCTACGGGGACGAGGCCATGTTACATGCGCAGCACTTTCCTACCGTCGTGGGTAAGAATCGTCGTGAGAGTGCTCAGCTTGCCTCGACCATTATCGGCGATAAGAAAGTATTGGTGATGGACGACGGATTGCAACACTATGAGTTATTCAAAGACTTCAGTATCGTTTGTCAAAAGAGCCATCGATTTGAACTAGACCACATGTTACCTATAGGTCGCTTACGCGAAATTCCGCACACCAACATAGATGTTATCCTGACACAAATCAATGATGCAGGATACCACCCCGTTAAATCTTGGAAGGGAATACCCGAATATACATTTGAACGGATAACCACTCTAGTATCTGGAAGCAAGGAAAAAGGTTTGGTCATCTGTGGTGTAGCGAATCCGGATGATTGCCTATACCAAATCCAGAAAGCGGGCGGCTTCGTTGAAGATGAAATGAAGTTTCGGGACCACCATCGTTACAGTGTGGCGGATCTTGCTGGTATTCAAAAAGCTTCGAAGAAATACGACTACCGCGTGCATTGCACTGCCAAAGATGCTGTGAAATTGGCTCCCCTGGTTAAGGCAGAAAACAGCCCAGTTAAACTGAGTGTTTGGGATGTTGAAATTCAGCCTGTTGGCGATGTTCAGCCACTCCTTGATATCATGGTGGCAAAGATTGACGAAGTGTTTGAAAATCGGACAAATAAACAGGTCTAAAAAGTGTAAATTGCACTCTAAATTCCCCTTAGATGTCTAGTGTTTACAATACATATGAACCTGTTATTGGTATTGAAGTTCACGTGCAGTTAAGCACGCAGAGCAAGGCGTACTGTGGCGATGCTACCACCTATGGTGCGGCTCCTAATACTCAGGTGAGCCCGATCAGCTTGGGGCATCCAGGTACCCTTCCTGTGTTCAACAAATCGGTGATGAACTATGCTGTGAAGTTGGGTATTGCCTGTGATTGTACCATTCGTGAACGCAACGAATTTGCGCGCAAAAACTACTTCTATGCCGATTTGCCGAAAGGGTATCAGATTACTCAGGATACCACACCTATCTGTACCGAAGGGTTTGTACGCATCAAAGATGCTGAGGGTAATGACAAAAAAATCAATCTGACCCGCATCCACATGGAAGAGGATTCAGGTAAGAGTGTGCACGACATCGACCCGTTCAATACGCTGGTGGATCTAAACCGTGCAGGTATCCCACTACTGGAGATTGTATGTGAGCCTGAGATTAAGAATGGTGAAGAGGCATACAGCTACCTGAGTGAGATTAGAAAATTGGTCCGCTATCTAGAAATTTCTGACGGAAACATGGAAGAAGGTTCGCTTCGTGCGGATTTGAATATCTCCGTTCGTAAGAAAGGTGCAACTAAATTTGGAACAAAGGTCGAGGTGAAAAACATGAATTCGTTCCGCAACGTACAGAAGGCCATTGACTTTGAAATTATTCGTCAGATTGACTTGATTGAATCAGGCGAAGAAATTCATCAAGAAACGCGCACGTATGATGCTGCAAAGAACATCACTATTGGACTACGTTCAAAAGAAGATGCTCACGACTACCGCTACTTCCCAGAGCCTGATTTAGTAGCTGTTATTGTACCGCAAAGCTATGTGGACAGTGTACGCAAGAACATGCCACCCCTGCCATACGAGCTGTTTGTAAAGTACACCAAAGAATTGGGCCTTAGTGAATACGACGCCTATGTCTTAACCGATAGCAAGTCCTTTGCCCTTTACTTTAACGAGGTTATTACGCATACAACCAATTACAAAGGAGCAACCAACCTTCTTATTGGCCCTGTGAAATCGTGGTTGAATGAGCAAAGCGTTGAGATTGAAGAATTCCCGATTGCACCTGCGGCACTTGCGAGCATTCAAACTTTAGTCGATGACCAAAAGATTTCTATCTCTACGGCTACTCAGAAATTATTCCCTGCATTGTTGAAAGATCCAACGGCTGATGCTGCTGCACTTTGTGAGCAAAACGACTGGATCCAACAAGGCGATAGCGATCAGCTGCAAGCCTGGGTAAATCAAGCTTTGGCTGCGTACCCAGAAAAGATTGAGGAATACCGCTCTGGTAAGAAAGGACTCATCGGACTCTTCATGGGTGAGGTGATGAAGTACAGCCGGGGAAGTGCAGATCCTAAAAAAGCAAGCGCCCTGTTGCGCGAGAAATTAGATGCGTAAGCTCTTCCTTGGTATAGCAGCATTTTCATTGCTTACGAACTGTGGAGGCTCACAAAGCGACGGTACTAAAATCAGCTTCAGCTTTGATGTTCAAGGACAGTATGCCGTGCAGATGCGTGATGGCAATGGCGAAATGTTGTCCATTGATACACTTGAGATCATTGGCTTCGACGAGTTTACTATTTCTTTTGATACCATCAGAACCTTGAGTTTTGTTCCCATAGAAGGTGATTTACCGGTGGTTCACGCGGTCATAGGGCCTAATACGGAGAATCTAGAGATTGATGCAGCCGGTTTTATATCTGGGGATGCTGAAAATAATTGGTTGGGAGAGCAGCGCAGAATGCAACTGGAGCTCATTGCCCTTACCGAT
>DMCR01000025.1 GCA_003445735.1 Cryomorphaceae bacterium | reverse complement strand
GGTTTGCTGGGGCTGCAAGTAAATGTACCCGTTAAAGAAGTGGGCGTAGCCCCGAACATCTAAATGAAGTTTGTCGTTTACCTTACCTCGTAATTGAAGGGAAGATTTTAGCCCTGTTTCTTGTCGTAATTCGAGGTTCCCTTCTTCAATACCACTAACACCCTGGTGCAGCCCAAAGGAATACATTTCATTTATTTCAGGCGGTCGTTGGCGAAGCGAACTCTCCGCAAGGAGTTGCCATTTCGTCCCCAAGTTTGTGCTAACCCTCCCCAATGCACTGAAGTTGTGGTATTTATCGTCGTAGTATACTGGTACTCGAGGTACGCTGTTTGATAGCTTTGAGATACTTCTGAAAGTGTAATCGTATCGAGTACCAAACTCTAGTTCATAGTGGTCAAAGGAGCGGTCTAACGCCAAAAAAGCACCATTGGTGAAGGCGGTATAGTTGGGAAGGAGAGGAATGATACCTGTTTCAGGTAAGTTCCAGTTGTTTCTTCCTAAGAATTGATAGCCTGTTTCGAGCCATTCGTTAGAGAATTGTACCTCGTTTTGAATGCTGTACTGTATTAAGGAGAGGGCAGGCATATCACTTCTACCGCTGCGTCGTACATCGTATTCTCGGCGCTGATCGCGTTGGCCAGCGATGTGCCACTCCAAGGCCCCCAGTTCTATATGTTTTTTGAGACCAGATTTCAGTTGGTGGTGCTTCACCCTTTGACGAGGCGCCTCAATTTCGTAGGAGAACATAGAATCTGTGAAAAATGGTATTTCACGTGAGAAGGCACTTTGTAGGTCGGTAAGATTACCGATGTGGCTCCCTCGCATGATGCCATATTCCGCGCTGAAGTAATTGTATTTTCCCTCCCATTCGAGGGTGTTGTTCCATTGCTTGCGCAGTTCGGCGTTTGCGTGCGCTTGGCGCGTCCCCGTATTATTTAAGAAATAGGTTGGGGCATGTCGATCGCCGTACTGCTTTAATGTGCCTCCTGCACGCCATTGGAGCGTTTCTAAGCCCTTATAGAATTGTCCGTTGACTGTTCCGCCGCGACCGTTGCTTTCAGTCGTAGAGCGGATTTTTCCGTGAATGTGAGGATCGAAAGGAATTTGGCCCGATTCTAAAATCACAATCCCACCCATATGCGTACCCGGATAACGCATCGCAGCAGCTCCGCTAATTACGCTCACCTCGCTAGCGCTATTAAGATCAATCTCTGGGCTGTGGTCGCCGGCCCATTGCTGTCCTGTATGGACTACGCCGTTATTAACTAGGGTAAGTCTATTACCCCACAATCCGTGAACTACAGGCAATCCAATATCTGCACCATTGCCTAGTATACTCACGCCCGCCAAACGACTCACTGAAGCAGCGAGTGACTTTCCGGCACTGTTGTCAAGAGTTAAGATGCTAAGACTTTGCTCGTTAATCGCGTGCTCATGCTTATCGTGCACGTCCACCTCGTGGAGCATGTTTTCGTGATGCTCCAAGGTCAAAGAGAGGGTTGTGTTTTGGAATACCTGTACCAAAACCCGCTTAGATGGGCAGCCGATGTGTTGCAGTAAGGCATGGTAGGTGCCTGGACAGAGATTTTCAAAAGAGAATCGACCATGGCTGTCCGTCCACTGTTCTATTCCAGTTTCGGTAATAAAGATGCTAACTTCATCCATTGGGCTTTGGTCGTGCGCATCTTTGATCGTTCCGTCTAGGGTCAATGAACAAGTTTGGGCGGCCACTGGAAGTGACCACCCAAAGCTTAACAACATGAAAAGAAGTTTATTCAATGATTACGTCAAATACAACTTCGATGTCTGTTTCACCGCCTGCGTTGGTGATATCGCCACCGCTCACACCCGTAGCAGATTTATCTGGCTCGTGACGCAGAGTGATCGTATAGCTCTCGCTACCAGCATCCCCAGTAGTCAATTCAAACGATAAACCAACCGGGTTACCATCGTTGTCTTGATCAGCGTAATTGAACATTGACGCACCTGTGGTCGCAAAGAAGAATTGGTGTTCTTCCGCTTCGTCAAAAATTTCTGCAGTTAATTCTTCTGCTGGCGTTTCACTTTCGTTGAACAAAGTGATAGAGCCTGCGTAAGTTGTATTTGCAGCCAATTTATCTGTTGTAATTACTGGTGCATCACCACCATCACCATCTACATCCTGAAAGTTTAGAGCAACTGTTGAACCACCTGCTTCAAGATCTACATTCAAGGTTGTAATTAGTTCTTCTTCATGGGGATCAACCGGATCGTTTGGCTGACATGAGAATAGTGCCATTGACACTAGCGCTAAGGGTAAAAGTTTTACAATTTTCATTTGTTAAATATTTTGGATAAAGTTAACGTTTTTTCAGCATTTTGCAACATTGTTGCAGAAATAAAAAAGAAAAATTAATTATAGTAATTTCATTGGCGCAACATTTGCATTAGGTTAATCCTTATCAACTTAAATTCAAGCGTATGAAACGATTATTTGCAGTATTAGCTCTTGCTTTTCTTTCTTCCTGTGTTATTGTAGATCCAGGTTACGTAGGGGTGAAATCGACCTTAGGAAAACTCAAACCAAAGTCCTATCAACCAGGTTTGATGACCGTCAATCCTTTCATTACCCGAGTAGTAGTTGTACCAACAAGGACGGTGAATCTTGAGGTCCGATTGAACTTGCCATCAAAAGAAGGCTTGAATGTACTTGCAGAAATCTCCATTCTTTACCATATCCAGTCAAGCCAAGCGCCAAATGTTATTCAAACAGTCGGGGAACAGTATGAGAATGTAATGATCCTTTCTGTTTTTAGATCGGCTGCTGCAGATGTGTGTTCACGCTACATGGCAAAAGACATGCATAGTGGGCAAAGAGCAGTTATTGAAGACGCTATTAAACTGCACATGGATAGTTTACTTGCTGACCGTGGTTTCATGATCGAGAGTGTTTTAATGAAGTCCATATCATTGCCGCCAGGTTTGTATGAGGCGATCGAAAGTAAACTTGAGGCCGAACAGATTGCACAGCGTATGGAGTTTGAGTTGCAACAAGAGCGACTTGAGGCACAGCGGAAGAAAATTGAAGCACAGGGTGTAAGAGACGCACAGAAGGTACTTGCTGAGGGTCTGTCTGACGAAATTATCAAATGGAGATCGCTGGAAGTGTTAGAAAAGCTCAGTGCATCTCCTAATGCAAAGCTGATCATTACGGATGGTAATGCTCCTGTCTTGATTAATGACGATATCAAGTAAGGCTGAATGTAAATCAAATACTTCTATCTATAGTATTTAGATAATGCAAGGGGAGCGCCTATTCTTAGAAGACCAAGTGTCTAATCGTTTCGCCGTTATTGATGAGTTGCTTTAGGGATGCTATGCCTATTTCTACATGGCGCTGATCGAACAACTTAGAGTTTGCCGCATCCTTCTCCATGGTTTTTACTCCCTCAGGAATCATAGGTTGATCCGTTACGAGTAGCAAGGCGCCCGTTGGTATTTTATTGTGGAAGCCTACGGTGAATAAGGTGGCCGTTTCCATATCGATTGCGTAGGCGCGAATCTTTTTCAAGTACTTTTTGAACTTTAAATCAAACTCCCACACCCGCCGGTTGGTGGTGTATACAGTCCCCGTCCAGTAATCAACTTTCTGGTCGCGAATGGTGGTGCTTACAGCTTTTTGAAGGGCGAAAGAAGGCATTGCCGGAACTTCAGGAGGGAAGTAATCATTCGAAGTACCCTCACCGCGAATCGCACCGATAGGCAAGATGAGGTCACCGATGTTATTTCTTTTCTTCAGACCACCGCATTTTCCGAGGAATAACACGGCTTTTGGACCAATGGCGCTCAACAAATCCATCACTGTAGCGGCGTTGGGCGAACCCATACCGAAATTAATGATGGTAATGCCCTTGTGCGTAGCGCAGGTCATGCTCTTGCCTTTGCCGTTAATTTCAGCGCCGGTGAGTTCTGCGAAAATATCTACGTAATGTTGGAAGTTTGTAAGTAGGATGTACTGTCCGAAATCTTCAAGTGGAACGCCCGTATACCTTACGAGCCAGTTGGTAACGATCTCTTCTTTGGTTTTCATAATCTGTGAAGGTTTAGAAGAGGTCAGCTCAAGGGTTAAAAGAGCCCGCCCCTTGAAAGACAAAGGTACATCTTTCGTATCTTTAACTAACTAACTTATTGTTGACATGAATAAACTTTTACTCCTTTCTCTATTTGTACTATCAGCTTTTGGTATGCAAGCACAGTCAAAATATGTGCTATTGGACATCAATCATTTGGTTGGAACCGATACTTGTACATCTTCAGTAGTCGGTACCAATAACCTTGGCAATCAGTTCAAAATCAACAGAATACAGTACTATATGGATGAGATTATTCTTGTCCACGACAATGGTACTGCCGATACCTCTGACGTTGTGGCCTTAGTTGATGGCTTTACCACCACGCGTGTCATGCTGGGCAGCTTTACCCTAGACTCCTTGGAGAGTTTACGCTTTGCCGTAGGAGTGAATGCCGCGAAAAATCATTTGGACCCCACAACGTATAACCCACAACATCCATTAGCTCCTAAGAGCCCTTCAATGCACTGGGGATGGACTGCAGGATACAGATTTATTGCTGCTGAAGGTATGGCTGGAAGTAGTTTGACCCAAGTGTTTGAATTCCACGGATTAGGCGATGGCAATTATGCGCATTTGACCATAGCCACTGAAGGTACACTTGTAGGCTCTGATACCTTATTGATCAACATCAATGCAGATTACAGCCAAATCTTCAAAGGGATGAATCTCTCTGCAGGCCCTATTAGCCACGGCGAAACGGGTGGAGCCGCACAATCTCTGCACAACATGAATAATTATGTGTTCAGCTCTAGCGAAGGAAATGCAGCGATGGATATTACCAACAACCCATTCGAGTTTTCTGTATACCCAAACCCTTCCAATGGCAACTTCAAGGTGCGCATGAACCAAAAAGGTCAATATCAAGTTATTGATATGCTAGGGCGTACGGTTGATACAGGATCCTTGAAGGAGGGTGTAAATACTATATTCGTTCGTCCAGCTGGATTGTATTTGTTAAGAATTCAAGCGAGTAATGGCCATGTTAAAACGACCAAACTTCATAACCGCTAAACAATCGATTAAGCTATTGTTCGTTGGTGCGCTTTTTGGGGCGTGTCAAAAGACGGCTCCTCCTGTTTGGGACCAAACGCCGTATGATTTGGAATATGGAGATTTACCGGAGCCCGAACTGTCGGTAGATAATCCCTTGACGGTACAGGGTGTGAAACTAGGACGTATGCTGTTCTACGAAAATCGTCTTTCTGGGGATAACTCCATGGCCTGTGCCAGCTGTCATAAACAAGAAAATGCCTTTTCAGATACCAATAGATTTTCTACTGGTATTGATGGATTGAAAGGTGCTCGTCAGGCCATGAGCGCTGTCAATATGCTTTGGAATACCAACGGATATTTCTGGGACGGTCGTGCCGATAAACTACGAGACCAGAGCTTGATACCAATTGAAGATGAGCTCGAGATGCATGAAACGCTGCCGAATGTCGTGGCAAAATTAGAACAGGATACAATGTATACAAACCAATTCTACCGTGCCTTCGGCTCCGAAGAAATTACCTCGCACCGCATCTCATTGGCATTAGAGCAATTCATGAATTCCATCGTGTCGTACCGCAGTAAATATGACCAGTACTTGGCAGGGAATGCCATGTTCACGGAACAAGAGGAGCGAGGAATGGAATTATTCTTCGACGAATACAATCCGTTTTTCCCAGAGACCTCAGGGGCTGATTGTGGCCACTGTCATAGTGGTAAGACATTCATCTCTCAAGAGTATATGAACAATGGCTTGGACAGTGTATACAATGATCAAGGTCGAAAGAGAGTGACGGGTCAAGCAGGTGATGAAGGCGCGATGAAGGTAACTACTTTGCGTAACATTGTATTGACGCCGCCATATATGCACGATG
>DMCR01000202.1:7286-8402 GCA_003445735.1 Cryomorphaceae bacterium | reverse complement strand
CGTTGTGTGCAGCCGGCCTGTTAAACGCCCAACCTAGTATGACAGTAAGTACTAACGGGACTTATAAAAACCCATACTGGATGGCTTCAAACGTATTGGTAGACTCAAATCTTTCCGTGTTCAATATGGGCCAAAATGGGTTTAACCTGACGCAACCGAACACTACTCAAATAGGTTATTTTCAAGCAAACGACACGACTTTCCCGGTGCAATCAGGCATTGTGATGGTGGCTGCGCAACAGAGCTCGGATGTTATCGCGAGCAGCCCGGGGACGGGAAACAATACGACATTCACCGATAGCGAATTGGCCAGCGTATTGAGTCAATTGGCAAGTACGGGCTATGCCATCAAGGACATGGTGAGTATCGAGTTCAGTTTCATCGCACAATCGGACTCTATAAAATTCAACTACTGCTTCGGCTCTCACGAATACGACGGCTATACCTGTAGTAGCTTCAACGACGTGTTCGGTTTCTTCCTAGAGGGACCTTATATCGATGGGGTAAGTGCGCCGACGAACGGATCCATTGTTAAGAATATTGCGACTATTCCTGGGACCTCAGTGCCTATTGCTGTCAATACCATTAATTCAGGCAGTCCTTCGGGCAGCTACCCTGCGTCAAACTGTTCATCTGCAAACCCAAATTTTGTTGCTCACAGTGTGTACTACAATAGTTCTAATGGGTCCATTGTAACTTTGGACGGATATACAGACAAATTCACTGCTCAAGCACAAGTGCAGTGTGGCGGGTGGTATACGATTCGCTTGAAACTTGCGAACGTGAGTGATGCGGCCTTGAGCTCTGCAGTGTTCTTGGAGGAGAACTCATTGAAAGGACCGGAGATTGCTTTTTCGCAGAACAACAACGTGGGCAATTCCTTTACGGATTCACTGCTGGTAGAGGGCTGTAATAAAAACGAAATCATTTTCTCGCGCTCGGCAAACTTGGGTATTGAAATGAAAATCCCGATCTACGTGGATACGGTCTCAAGTACGGCAGTGGAAGGCGTTGATTTTTCCATGTTGCCGGATACTATTACTCTTGATCCCTATGAAACTGCGGATACACTAGAGTTTTGGGTGTACGATGATAATGTGGCTGAATCGAATGAGG
>DMCR01000202.1:0-6866 GCA_003445735.1 Cryomorphaceae bacterium | reverse complement strand
CCCTCAACGGGACCCTTACCTTGAATGCGCCTACGGATACCGTCAATTGTCCAGGCGATAGTGTGGAATTGATCACGACCAACATTGCTCATGAAGGGAGTTACGACGGCTTCTGGCTGAACGATAGTGCCTTTATTCCTTCGCGTTGGGTCCAAGTAGATGGCGATACCACCTTTACCTACATCATGTTTGACGAGTGTGGGGATACAATGATTTTTGAGCAGAACATGTACCTGAAGCCCTACGGCCCGATGGTGTATGAGCAGGATACTATCCGTGTTTGTCCTGGCGATTCCGCATGGCTGAGTCCAGTGTATTACGGCGGTCAAGATCCACTGATTTTCTACTGGCTCGACAACCTGACCCAAGACAATCCTCGTTCCATTCTGCCTTGGACGGATACGACCTACGTACCCTTCAGTATCTCGGACGGCTGTCAGGTGTTGTTGATCGATAGTGCCTTGGCAATCAATATGCCCCGACCTACAGCAGGCTTCAATTACATGAATGATCCATATGTACCGCTTCGCGTATCCTTTGATGAGAAGGCGCAAAACGAGGTGAGCTGGACGTGGTATTTGGATTCTACAATCATAACGGGCGAAAGTTTTGAGTACGACTTCTCACGCCCTGGAGATTACGAGGTAACCCAAGTAGTCACCAGTGATTTCGGTTGTATTGATAGCATTACGCTCATCGTAGCTGTGGAAACAGATTTCTATTTGTACATCCCTACGGCCTTCTCTCCAAATAACGATGGGGTCAATGATTGCTTCAAGATCAAAGGGGTAGGATTTGAAGCTATCGACTTTCAGGTATACGATCGCTGGGGCAATGTGGTCTATACTACCATTGCCGAAAACGACTGTTGGGACGGAACTTTCAATGGAAGAGCCTTACCGACGGGCGCCTACTCATGGAAACTACTTATCCGATTACCGTTCGACGAGATTACCATGAAGGAAGGCATCCTCACCATTCTCAAATAAATTTAGAGGAAAGGAATAGTCAGGATTCCGATCACAAGAACTACTTTATAGCACAAGTGGGCCCAACGCAATCCGCGCAAACCTTTGGCGCCTAGTGTTAGCGTGTTGGCCACGCTGAGAAGAACGAGCATGAGCAGCATGCCGAATTGGGCATAAAATCCGAACCATTGTTGTGTGAAGAAGGCAGGAATCCACGCAATACCGCTACTGATGATCAGGGCCAAGCGTACTTGATCGCTGCCAAACTCACTGGCTGCGGTGCTTTTTCCCATGACCGTATCGCCTTTGACCATGATGAGGTCTTTAAGTAATTCACGTGAGAATAGGGCGAGGCCTATAAGTCCACCAAAGGCGAGGGTGTGAAGGCTGAGGTATTGGTGATAAACACTGATGCCAAAAAAGGGCAGGAGACCGATGATGGCCGCGCTAACATGACCGACAAGTGGAATATTGCGGACTTTGTGACTGTAGAACCATAGTATAAAGGCATAAAATCCATAGAAGAGCAATCCTTGCCAGCTCACGGTATACGCCATTAGTAATCCTACGATTAATGCCAATAAAGCGATGCGTAAAGAGGTACTCTGGCTGATCAATCGTTCGAAGGCCGTTTGTTTGGGGCGATTTATGGTATCGGTCTCTAAATCGTAGAAACTATTAATCAGGAAACCAAAGACAAGCAGGAAAGCGGAAGACCAGATGGTCAAGTGTGTACCGGTATCTGCCAGTGTACTTTGCCAAGAATCGCTAGGTTCAAAAACAAAAAGTGCTGAGAGGTATTGACCAATCAGGAGCAATAAAACGTTGTACCAACGGATTTGGCTAAGTAAGGCTAGGAATTTTAGTAGGGAATATCGCCGGCGGTTCAGTGCTGTCAAAATCTGTAAACGACTTCAGGCGCGAACCCTTCAAATTTAGACTTGACCTTATCGTAATCACGGGTGAAGCCCATGACAAAACCACCGCCACCAGAACCGCAGAGCTTGAGGTAATACTCCTCGCTCTTCAATCCTTCGCGCCAAAGGTCGTGAAACCCTTTAGGAATCATTGGATCGAAGTTGTCAAGTACAATGGCACTCAACTTTTTCAAGTTGTTAAAGAGCGGAGTACGGTCGCCTTTGACGAATGCTTTGATACAAGCGTCATTGTATTTAATGAATTGATTCTTCAGCATGTTGCGGAAGCCCTCCTCTTTGAGTTTCTCCATGAAGATTTCCACCATAGGCTGCGTTTCGCCTGGTGTGCCGCTGTTCAACAAGAACACAGCTCCTGAGCCCTCTGTCAAGGATGCGGGAAGGTCAATAGTGTCAAGGTTATCCTTGCTCTTGATCAACAAAGGCAGGCGGAGGTAACATATGGTTGGATCTATACCGCTGCTCTTGCCGTGGAAGTAACTTTCCATCCAGCTGAAGATCTGCTTCAAGGCTTTGATATCCTTCGCTTTCTCAGGATTAGCAGGAATTTTATTCGTGCAGTAACGGTCGTAAATGGCCGCCACCAACGCTCCAGAGGAACCTACGCCAAAACCTTGTGGAATAGAAGAGTCGAAGAATAGTCCGCTGCTTAAATCAGCATCGAATGCATTAAAATCAAAGTCACATGGTGCATCCTCAGATTTTAGATACACTACATATTTGCATAGGTTGACATTGCTTTTCTCCTGAACAGCATCTTGCTCTGAAGCGAACTGGAACGCACCTTTATAATAGGCATGAGGAATCGATAGGCCCATACTGTTCCCGATGATTCCGTATTCTCCGAAGAGAAGTACTTTACCGTAAAAGAGTGGATTCTTTTCCATTTATAGCCGTTTAGGTCCTTGACCAACTTCATCACATAAGTAACTACCGTCCTTACAAAAAGTTCTTAAGTCACTGTCTATGAACTCCAAAATTACGTCTTTATGCGATTTCGGGTATAATAAATGCACATTTGCGCCGGCATCTAATGTGAAATACAATGGGTTGCCAGTGTTTTTGCGGAATGCCCATATGGCCTCAATGATATTGAGGGTATTGGGTTTCATGAGAATAAAGTAGGGACGAGAGCTCATCATCATGGCATGTAGTGTAAGAGCTTCACTTTCTAAGATCGCCCCAAACCCTTCAACATCTCCATTTCGCATGCAGGTTAACAGCTTGGCTTGGTTGGTGTGGGCTTGGGCGAAACGGGCCTCTGCATAAGCATGACCTTCCATCAAGCCGTGACCTGCCGTAGAGCTCACGACTTTTTCTCCTTTATCCACCAAAAGGATGGTGTCCTGGAAGGTGGTGAATACTTTGGCAACATCGTCGAAGGCTACTGCCCAGCGGTCGTGACTTCCTTTGATATCCTTGTGGGTACCCCAAGCCGCCAATGGGCCAAAGACACTTCGTGATCCAGATCCAGATCCTAATCTTGCCGCTTCGCTGGCCTCCTGGAAAAAGTCCATGACGGGCATACCCATCTCTTGCTTCACGCTCATCAAGCACAGTGCTAATGCGCTCATACCTGAAGCAGAGGAGGCGATGCCCGAGCTGTGCGGGAAGCTGTTGGAGGTGTGTATTTCCATATCAAGCGTGTCGGTAAAGGAAAATTGCTCACCGGTGCGTTCGAGAAACGTCTTAATTTTGGGTAAGAAACTCGGAGTAGAAACGCCTTCGAGAAATACTTCGATTTGGCCAGAACCTGGGGCATACTTCAACGTCGTGGTTGTAGTCGCGGCACTTAAGGTAAAGCTAATAGAAGGATTGGCCGGTATTTGGACCGGGTATTTGCCCCAGTATTTCACCAGCGCAATATTCGAAGGGCTTTTCCAGGTAACTTCTTTCATTATTCGAAGCTCACACCGCTGACTTCATTGGCGCGATCAATTTTCTTGATCAATCCCTGCAAGGTTTTTCCTGGACCGCATTCGACAAATTGAGTGGCGCCGTCGGCCATCATCTCTTGAACACTCTGGGTCCATCTTACCGGAGCAGTTAATTGGTCGATCAAATTATTTTTTATCTCTGTTGGATTTTGCACAGCTTTCGCAACGCTGTTCTGGTACACAGGGCACACCGGAGTATCGATATCCGTCGCTTCAATAGCAGCGGCTAACTCTGCTCTGGCAGGCTCCATCAGTGGGCTGTGGAATGCTCCACCCACTGGAAGTACAAGGGCACGACGCGCACCCGCTTCCGAAGCTTTTGTACAAGCTTCCTCCACTGCACTGATCGTTCCTGAGATAACCAACTGCCCTGGACAGTTATAGTTGGCAGCAACGACTACTCCGTCGATATCGGTGCATATATTTTCCACCACTTCATCCTCTAGGCCCAATATGGCAGCCATTGTTGAAGGATTTTGCTCACAAGCTTTTTGCATTGCCATGGCACGCTTACTTACCAAAGTCAAGGCGTCCGTGAAGCTCAACGCACCGGCAGCACAAAGGGCTGAAAATTCACCCAAGCTGTGGCCTGCCACCATATCGGGTTGGAATTCGTTACCCAACAGTTTTGCCGTAATCACGCTCATGGAAAAGATGGCCGGTTGGGTAACTTTGGTTTGCTTGAGCTCGTCCTCAGTTCCTTCAAACATGATTTTGCTCAATTCAAAACCTAGCACTCGGTCGGCGGTGTCGAACAGCTCGCGGGCTTCTTTGTGGTTGTCGTACAATTCTTTTCCCATCCCTGGGTATTGGGCGCCTTGGCCCGGAAATACGTAGGCTTTGCTCATTCTCCGTAGTATTCTATGATGTTATTATGTGTTTCGGCTAATTTGATTTTGTGCAACTCTGCCCCATATTCAGCAATCTTCGGCGAGAGGATGTTCCAAAATTCATAGGCAATGATCTCCGCAGTGGGCTGCTTGCCCGCCATGAAGTCAATATCTAAATTCAAGTTTTTGTGGTCGACTACATCGATGATGTGCTCTCGAATGATCTGTTTGAGGTCGAAGAGGTTCATGACGAAACCTGTATCAGGGTCGATTTCCCCACGAACAGTTACCTCCAGCTCGAAGTTGTGGCCGTGGTAGTTCTCGTTGGAACATTTACCGAAAACCTTTTTATTGGTCGCGGCGTCCCATTTGTCATTCCACAATTTGTGCGCTGCACAGAAGTGTTCTTTACGCTTGATGTAAATCATGCTGGTAAAAGTTTAGGCAAAGATACGATGGGTGAAGTTCTCATATGATATTCCCGCCTTGAAGTTGCCCCCAATCTGGGTGTTGTTCGCAGAAGTTCTTGGCGGCCTGTTGTAAATCGCCATACATCCGTAAAAACCATGGCTCGTACAGATCCATTTGACTCTCAAGTGTGGTATTGAAGTAGTGAGCAAAAGCTTCTCCTCCGCGGTGTCTGTATGTAATGCCCGATGCAGCGCGTGCCAAGCCTTCAACGCTTTGGTAGGATAACAGCCAATTTTCCTTAAACAGGTGTGGCGCCATATGCGCTGCGCGTCCGACCAATAGGTGTTGGTGGGCTGCGATATCTTCCAGGCAGATTTGAATGAATTCTGCTGCCGTAGGAGTAGGGCAATTTTGGGTCCAATTCCAATGTCGGTGCAAGAAAAAATCTCCCATTAAGTCGAGTGCCACCGAGGCATATTTTCCCACTTTAGGGTAGAGTAACTTTTTCGTATCTAGACTCAGCGGGTGGGCATCCGCGAATTGGTCGATGAAGCGGTGGAGGTCGATGCCAAGCCTTTGGGCCGGGGAGGAACCTTCCCGCCAACTTTGGCCTTTAAAGCCGTCTGCGGTGAAATTAAAAACCCGAACCTCGGAGAGGTTCGGGCTTAAATGTAAATGCGCTAAGAAGTTCAAAACGTGACGTTTACGCCTGTGTGACGATAAAGTCGAAGGACTCCATCACGGGGTTGATGAGGAGCTTTTCGCTCGCTTGTTTCACCATTGCCTCTGCAGCCGTCTTTGAATCTGCTTGTACTTCTAAGGTAATGTGCTTACCAATTCTCACATTGGTCAATGCTTCCAAGCCGATGTTTT
Source organism: Cryomorphaceae bacterium (assembly GCA_003445735.1). GTDB lineage: Bacteria > Bacteroidota > Bacteroidia > Flavobacteriales > Schleiferiaceae > UBA10364. Next base: position 912 of record DMCR01000202.1, on the reverse strand, counting down.
TAAGGTTAGCCCCTACAGTTTTTCCTTGAGGATCTAATAGTGCCTTTAGTGGCATCACGTTGATTTCAGCAGTGAATTTCATCGTTGAGTTTTTATGGGTCTTATGCCTTGCTTTTGAGGGCGAAGGCGCTAATAATTGGTAGCAAAAATACGACAATTGAGATGCTCAGTGCACCAAAAAAAGGAATCATTATTGCTAAAATTCCAACAAGGGTGTACTGACCTATTTTACGGCGAGTATCGCCGCCTCCTTTGAGGCTAAGTACTTGGAACGAAGCGTTTTGCCAGTAGATAGCATAAAAGGCTATGGAGACCAGTGCCATATGCCATAGTAATAATTGTGAGCCTTCCAATGCCATGATCCATTCCCAATTGTCCCAACTTCCCATCCAAGACCACAGACCGAGAGCGAATAAAGCATTGGCAGGGGTCGGCATTCCGATAAAATCTTTTCCTTCGTCCTCTCGAAGGTTAAATACAGCTAAACGATAGACGCTAGCAGCAGTAACGGTGGTACCCACGAGCATGGCCCAGGGCTGGGGTACTTTGGCGTAATCTGCCAAAATACTTGACCATAGAAATCCAGAGGTAGCACCAAAGGAAATGACGTCGGCTAAGGAATCGAGCTGCTTGCCAAGTTCAGAAGAGGTGCCCAACTTTCGAGCAGCCCAGCCGTCGAGCAAATCAAAGAGTGCTGCTGCAATTAGAGCTACAGTAAGACCTGTAGTGCTTGAATTAAAGATGAAATAGACGGCCATCATCCCGCAAATTGCGTTGGCGAGCGTTAAAAAATTTGGAATGTGTTTCATGCCCTGCAAAGATGCATTATTTTGGCACTATGTCTCAACTACAACCTTGGTCGGATTGGAAAATGATGTTGGCCGCGACGGTTTTATTAGTCGCTTCCTGGAA
>DMCR01000134.1:8065-8467 GCA_003445735.1 Cryomorphaceae bacterium | reverse complement strand
GCGCGTCTACCAATTCCGCCACTCAGGCATTTTAACGAGTCAAGGAGGGCAAAAATAAAGGCGTTTTCTAATTCTCCTAACATTTACTGAAAGTTTTTTAATCAACCCATTAAAACAGGGTGTTTTTGTCTTCTTTTAATTACATTTGCAGCCCTCTTCAGAGGTGCTGAATTAGCGATAAGTATACTGATACACAGATATGATGCTGCCAGAAGCGAAAATATTTGCCGGACGTCACACAATGGAACTTGCTGTAAAAATTGCAGCGAGCTACAACATTTCGATGGGAAATGTTATTATCACTGACTTTAGTGATGGTGAATTTGTGCCTTCATTTGAAGAAACAGTTCGTGGAAATCGTGTCTTTTTAATTCAGAGTACAAACCCACCTGCGGACAACCT
>DMCR01000134.1:3380-7671 GCA_003445735.1 Cryomorphaceae bacterium | reverse complement strand
ATCCCCTACTTTGGTCTGGCCCGTCAGGATCGCAAAGACAAACCAAGAGTTCCAATAGGTGCAAAATTGGCTGCAAATTTGCTGATGGCAGCGGGAGCCACTCGTGTCATGACGATGGACCTTCACGCCGACCAAATTCAAGGTTTCTTTGAAGTACCGGTGGACCACTTGTACAGCTCAGCGTTGTTTATCAAGGACATCGAAGCGATGAAATTGGACAACCTATGCATTGCATCACCTGATATGGGTGGCGCAAAGAGAGCTCACGCTTACGGCAGCAAACTAGGAGCTGAAGTGGTTATTTGCTACAAGCAACGCAAAAAAGCAAATCAGATTGATAAAATGACCGTAATCGGTGATGTAGAAGGCATGAATGTAGTCCTCGTTGACGATATGGTAGACACAGGAGGCACCTTGGTAAAGGCGGCTGAAATGTTGAAAGAAAAAGGTGCTAAGTCGGTACGCGCATATTGTACCCACGGCGTACTTAGCGGTCCAGCCTACGACAGAGTTGGCGGGAGCACCTTAGAAGAATTGGTAATCACTGATACCATCCCTCAAACAAAAGAAAACCCAAAGATCCGTGTGATCTCCGTCGCTGATATGTTTGCGAACGTGATGAAAAATGTTCACCACCACGAAAGCATCTCAGGACATTTTATAATGTAATACTTCAATAAACTAGATCAAATGAAGTCTGTTGAAATTCAAGGAACCCTAAGAACCGATACTGGTTCTAAATACGCCCAAGCAGAGCGCAAAGCAGGTAATGTGCCTTGCGTGATTTACGGTGGCGAAGTACCACCTTTTCACTTTTCTGCGCCAGCATTAGCATTCAAATCGCTAGTGTACACGCCAGAAGCGAAAACTGCAACTATTACTGTAGATGGTAAGACTGTAAAGGCGGTAATTCAAGACATGCAATTCCACCCCGTAACGGATGCACTAATGCACATCGACTTTATCCAGTTGGATGAAGGAAAGGTTGTAACCATGAACATTCCTGTTGTTTTGAACGGTCAGGCCCGTGGTGTATTGAACGGTGGTAAGCTAAAAATGATTCTTCGTACGTTGAGCGTTCGTGCATTACCAAATGAAATGCCTGATAACATTCAATTAGACATCACAGATTTGGGTATAGGTAAGTCTATTCGCGTAAGTGATGTGGTTCCTTCTAAATTCGAAATATTGAATGCCGATACTGCCGTTATCGTTACCGTCAAGAAAGCACGCGGTGCCATGGAGGACGAAGAGGAAGATGAAGAAGGTAGTGCTGAAGAAGGTAGTGCTGAGGGCAGTTCAGATGCTCCTGCAGAAGCTTCTGCTGAGGCTTCAGAATAATTCGTACTTTTTCGGGTATGAAAAAGTTCCTCATTGTCGGTTTGGGCAATCCCGGAGCCGAGTATGAGAATACCCGTCATAATATTGGATTTTTAACATTGGACGCCTTTGCCAAGGCGTCCAATGTTGTTTTTGAACCTGGGCGCTACGCGCTCGTGTCAGAAACCAAGATCAAAGGAAGGTCTTTCAGGTTGATCAAACCCACCACTTACATGAACCTTAGCGGAAATGCAGTCCGCTACTGGATGCAAGAAGAGAAAATCCCAATTGAGAATGTCCTTGTCGTTCTCGACGATTTGGCCTTGCCTTACGGTTCTATTCGTATTCGCAGCAAAGGCTCAGATGCTGGACACAACGGGTTAAAAGACATTCAAGCAAAATTGGGTCACGCAAATTACCCCCGTTTACGATTTGGTATAGGGGACAATTTCTCAAAGGGCCGACAAATAGATTATGTACTAGGCGAATGGACAGCAGAAGAGCAGGAAGGCCTACCGACGTTGATTGAACACTGCGTGAAAGCGTGCCAAAGTTTCGGCTTAGCGGGATTGAGTTTGACCATGAACCAATTCAACAAAAAATGACCAAGGCCGATCGTATTCTGGCCTTCTACAATGCACTCGAGTTCGACCGTTCTTACCTCGATGAGGATCTTGATGTTCTCAACCCCTTTGAAGGGGCTAGCCCTGAGCAAGAGCAGGCGCTGTGGGGGTTTTACAACAAATTTTACAGCGACGAGAAGCCACGTAATCTCATCCTTGGTATCAATCCAGGTCGCCTGGGTGCTGGCGCCACGGGCATCCCCTTTACCGATACCAAGCGGTTGATCGAATGCGGGATTCCATTTGAAAGCTTTTCAACCCACGAACCTAGTTCGGTCTTTGTGTATGAGGCCATTAATGCCTTCGGCGGTCCGAAAAAGTTCTATGATCAATTCTTTATTGGCTCCGTATGCCCATTGGGCTTTGTGATTCACAAAAACGGGAATTGGGTCAACTTCAACTATTACGATCGCGCCAGCTTTTCTAATGCTCTAGCACCGTATTTGCTTGAGCAGATTCAGAAGCAAATTAAATTGGCCGGCAAAAATGAACGCATCATAGTCTTCGGCACGGGGAAAAACCTAAAGTTCCTCGAAAAACTCAATAAAGCGTACCACTTTACTCCCGAGCTAGTACCCCTTGAGCATCCGCGTTATGTGATGCAATACAAGTACAAGCACCGCGAGCAGTACATCGCGAAGTATTTGGAGTCCTTTATGCTATAAAAAAAGCCACCCCATAAAGGATGGCTTTTTTTTGCAATATGCTTGATTTACATCATTCCCATGCCACCACCCATGCCGCCTGCCGGCATTGCTGGCTCTTCCTTAGGAATCTCAGTAACGGTCGCCTCAGTGGTCAATAATAGCCCCGCTACAGAGGCAGCGTTTTCCAAAGCCACGCGCGTCACCTTTGTTGGGTCGATGACACCTGCATCATACATTTTCTCGTAAACATCAGTCTTGGCGTTGAAGCCGAAATCTGCCTTGCCTTCTTTCACTTTGCTCACTACTACAGATCCTTCTAGACCTGCATTATGAACGATGGTGCGTAATGGCTCATCAATCGCTTTAGATACGATTTGGATACCAGTAGTTTCATCTTCGTTATCGCCTTTCATACTCTCAAGGACGCTGCTCACGCGCACAAACGCTACACCACCTCCCGGTACGAAACCTTCTTCTACTGCTGCTTTGGTTGCTGCCAAGGCATCATCCACACGGTCTTTCTTTTCTTTCATTTCCACCTCAGATGCAGCACCTACATAGAGTACTGCAACACCACCGGCCAGTTTAGCCAAGCGCTCTTGCAACTTCTCCCGGTCGTAGTCTGAAGTCGTGTTCTCAATCTGAGCTTTGATTTGATTCACACGGCTCGCAATGGCTTCACTGGCACCGGCACCATTGACGACAGTCGTATTGTCCTTATCAATAGAGACTTTCTCAGCAGTACCCAACATATCTAGGGTAGCACCTTCCAAAGTCATACCGCGCTCTTCGCTCACCACCTGACCACCGGTTAGAATAGCTATATCTTCGAGCATGGCCTTACGACGGTCACCAAATCCTGGAGCCTTAACAGCAGCAATTTTCAAAGAGCCACGGATGCGGTTTACTACCAAGGTAGCTAAAGCCTCACCGTCTACATCTTCTGCGATGATCAATAGCGGACGACCACTTTGAGCCGCCGGTTCGAGAATTGGCAACAACTCCTTCATGGAGCTCACCTTCTTGTCATAAATCAAGATGTGCGGATTCTCTAGCTCCGCCACCATCTTCTCCGTGTTGGTAGTGAAATACGGGCTCAAGTATCCCCGGTCGAACTGCATGCCTTCCACCACATCTACGTAGGTTTCTGTACCCTTCGCCTCTTCCACGGTTATCACACCTTCGTTCTTCACTTTGGCCATCGCCTCTGCAATCAAGGAACCAATTGCGTTATCATTATTCGCAGAAATCGTAGCTACCTGCTCGATTTTACTGTTATCATCACCTACCTCTTGGCTCAAGTTTTTCAACTCTGCCACCAAGGCTGTCACGGCTTTATCGATTCCACGCTTCAAGTCCATCGGGTTCGCCCCAGCAGCCACGTTTTTCAAACCGTGGCTGTAGATAGCCTGCGCCAATACTGTCGCTGTGGTCGTTCCATCCCCTGCGATATCGGCAGTCTTGGAGGCCACTTCCTTAACCATCTGGGCGCCTAGGTTTTCCAACTTATCTTCAAGTTCAATCTCCTTAGCTACGGTCACACCATCTTTAGTTACATGTGGAGCGCCGAACGCTTTTTCGATAATCACATTGCGCCCTTTAGGACCCAAAGTCACTTTTACTGCATTAGCCAATGCATCTACCCCTGCCTTTAAGCTGTTGCGTGCATCTACATCAAATGAAATTTCTTTTGCCATTTTA
>DMCR01000134.1:0-2973 GCA_003445735.1 Cryomorphaceae bacterium | reverse complement strand
TACTTGAATTCGGTGCCACTGTACTTGCCATACAAAACAGTATCGCCAACATTTACCATTATCGGCTCGTCCTTCTTACCAGGACCAACAGCCACAACGGTGCCTTTTTGAGGTTTCTCTTGCGCCGTGTCAGGAATGATAATTCCTGACGCAGTCGTAGTTTCCGCAGCCGCAGGTTCCACGATTACTCGATCAGCTAGCGGACGAATCTTTAAATCTGCCATGATTTTGAGTTATTTATTATTGTTTAACACTTCAATACATGAAATTCTGTGCCAAGGTACGAATTGTGTCATCCTGTCACCGACCTATATATCTACGTCCGAAAAAATGACAGAAAAACAAAAAAACCCACACAGCGAATACCATGCGGGCTCATTTTAGTTGTAAGACGCTGCTTATTCTACACTCTCAGGCATCCCCTCAACAGGCGCTTCCTGAATTGGAGCATCTGACGGTGCTGCTGGTATGCTTGGCTGGAATGGAAGTGCATCCTCGACCTGCTCTTGCAAAATAGTATCCTGCTCTTCGACCTTTTCACTGCTCACCATGTTCATCCCGATCACCAATACGAATAAAGCGATTACCAAAGACCAAGTTGCCTTGTCCAAGAAATCTGTAGTTTTCTTTACGCCACCTAGCATTTGAGGGCTATCGCCACCAAAGGCTGAGCTAAGACCACCTCCTTTTGGATTCTGAACCAAAACGATCAAAACCAATAATATGGAGACCACAACAATCAGGATTGTAAACAATGCTGTCATTACTTATTCTGTTTCTTAATTTCTCTAATTCGGTCGGCAAAGAAACCACTTTTTTCCGGGTATTTCAAACTTAAAACCTCGTAAGCGTTGATTGCCTTATCCCAAAGGGCCTGCTTTAGGTAAATCTCTGCCAGTGTTTCGGTTACAAACTTCCCTTGGTCGTCCGAAGGCAAATGGAACACATCTATTTTCCCGTCCTTCTTCGGCACTGAGAATTTGGGTAATTCACTGATGATTGTCTTTACATCTTTCGGCACACTGCGCTGCACTTTTTTCGGTTTCCCTTGTGAGAAATCTCCTGTCAACCATTCTACGAACGACGCTTTCTCGCTGAAAGGCATTTCCCTCACCTCAAGCTTATCCTCTACCCGCGTAGATTCCGTTTTCTGCTTCTTTTCAATCTTTTGCTTTGATACCGAAGGGGTCACCTTAGCCTTCACCTTTGATTTCTTCTGCTTCGGTGCTTTCTTAGGCTTCTCCACCTTCGGCTTTTCGACCTCAGCCTGCTTATTTTCTTGCGTTGTATTCGCAGGCGTTTTCTCCCCACGTAAAGAACGTGAGCGCAAAATAACCTTGCGCACCGCCTCTGGCAAATGGCTTAAATCTTCTGGGAGAGAAATCTCTTTTGCTGGAGCAGCTTTCGATTTTGGGGCATCCAATTTCACTGACTCCTTCGGCTTCTTCTCTGGCACCGATTCCATAACGACCTCTGCCTCCGCAGGCTCCGTAGCTGTGGTCGCCACCTCAACTTCTTCCACCTTACTCGCTTCGGCCACCTCGGTAAAATCTACCACCGGTATCGCCTTCACGCCTTCCATACCTGGGATAGGTATATCATGAAAGTCCTTGAGTGCCGCCCTATTTGGCGTGGCAATGGCCGCGCGCTTGATCTGACCCGGCAGCAAATAGCTCTCCTTCTTCTGCAATGCCTTCATGTACAAAGCATGCAGAGGAGCCGAATACGGGAAATCGTCTACCGCCTGCTTCAGGCCGATCAAATCCTCCGAAGTAATCTGCTCCGGATGCTTGAACAAGGTGTTAATTTTCTTTGCGTTCATTTACCAATTCGCGATGGCTCTATTCAGTACATCTTCTCGTAATTCTTTGATGATTTCTGCGGCCAATTCGTTTTCAATATCGGAAAAATTGAGGTCCGCATCGTAGGGACGTGAACGACTAAACCGAGCATTGAAATTATTCTCTGGGGTCAATTCATTGATGAACTCCACCTGCACACTTATAGTGAACAGCATCTGAGCCACCTCACTGGGACCTCGAGCTGCCTGCGGCCGTAAACTGTATTCATTTATTTCACCGCTGATATACATGTCGGCTGGCCCCTGAACCAGCTCCAGCGGTGTCTGCTGAACAAAAATGTCTTTGATCGCCTCCGTCATCCATTGCGAGGTTTCTGGATTCACAATCTGTGCGTTATTATCAAAAAAGTCCACCTGCATGGTCTTCGCATCTCCTACATTACCGCCCGTAAAGCTGTACCCGCCTTTGCAGGAACTCAATGCCAAAGTGAGAAATAGTATGGATATACGGCAGAATTGGACCATTATTCTAGATTATATTGTTTGATCTTACGATACAAGGTACGTTCAGAAATGCCCAGTTCCTTCGCGGCAACCTTCCGCTTCCCGTTCGACTTTTCCAAAGCCTTCTTGATCAACTCAACTTCCTTGTCTACCAAGCTTAAATTCTCAATCTCAATGGTATTATCATCCTCATTGAAATCCTCGTACTGCTCGCGATCTACGAAAGTCACCGCACCCTCTGACGGCCTGTACTCTCCTGTAATCTTCGGATACTCGCGCTGCATACCCTCGTAAATGCCCTCGCCCGAAGCCACCGCATTTTTCAACGCATTGATCTCCGCACGCATTTCAAACAAAAGCTTATACAATGCCTCACGCTCCTTCGCGAAATCCGCATTGGAAACACTATCGTCGCTCAATCGAGTATTGGCTAACGCCGGCAAGTTCGATGCATCCACTTGAGGCAAATAAGCCTTCAGCACATCCTTGCCTAACAAGCGCGAGGTCTCAATGACACTCATTTGCTCTGCAAGGTTGCGCAGTTGGCGAATGTTTCCAGGCCAACGATATTGCTCCAGTAATCGAATCGCTTCGTCTTCTAAACGTACTGACGGTAAGTGGTATTTATTGGCGAAATCCGCCGCAAACTTTCGGAACAACAAATGGAT
>DMCR01000098.1:5283-5416 GCA_003445735.1 Cryomorphaceae bacterium | reverse complement strand
ACAACATCGTGGATTTTGTGGGACACCCCCAGCGGATTTTCCCTATCGGTCGTTTGGATAAGCCCTCAGAGGGATTGATATTAATGACCAGTGATGGGGATATTGTCAATAAGATCCTTCGTGCGCGCAACAA
>DMCR01000098.1:0-4963 GCA_003445735.1 Cryomorphaceae bacterium | reverse complement strand
CGCAACAATCACGAGAAAGAATACATCGTAAACGTTCATAAGTCCATCACGCAAGAGTTTATCTCTAGAATGCGGTCAGGTGTGCCTATTTTGGATACCGTGACGAGGAAATGCGTGGTGGAACAAATGGCCCCCAAAACATTTCGCATTATATTGACTCAAGGATTGAACCGGCAGATACGCCGAATGTGCGAATATTTGGGCTACAAGGTGACCAAACTTAAGCGTGTGCGAATTATGAATATCACCCTCGACCTTACTGTGGGGCAGTGGCGTGATTTGAAAAAACATGAGTTGGCAGAGTTGAACAAACTCTGCGAGGACAGCTCTAAAACACATCGTTAGAATGAACCCAGATGTAGTATACTCTATAGTCAATACCATTGCTTTGGTGGCTTGGATAGCACTTTCTATAGCACCTTATAATGCGCGAGTACAACAGGGTGCACTTGGAGGTGTAGTGGTTATGTTAGGAGTACTTTATGCGGTACTTTTTATAGGATCGTTTAATGGGGCTATGATGAAGGAATTAGCCACATTGGATGGATTAATGGGGCTTTTTAGCAATAAACAAGCTTTAGTCTTGGGTTGGACCCATTACCTAGCCTTTGACCTTGTAGCGGGGATATACATAGTGCGCAATGCACAAACTCACGAAGTTTCCTCGCGTGCAATTATTCCTTTTCTATGGCTAACATTCATGGCCGGTCCGTTGGGTTGGTTGACGTATGTTATTTTCAGAGTGTTGAAGACTAAGAAGTATGAGTTCTGATTAGGGCTTTTTTCGCTGTGTTCAAAAGAACCCTAAAGGGGACCGTTCCAAAACAACTTGAAAACCAGGCCGCCTTCGGGATCCTATGTTTTTATGACCAAACCCTACATTAAGCAAGTTTTTTGGATTTGGTCATAAAAAAACCAGCGCACAGCGCTGGCTTTCAGTTGTTTTGGCGGAGAAAGAGGGATTCGAACCCCCGGTACCTCTCGGTACGCTGGTTTTCAAGACCAGTGCATTCGACCACTCTGCCATTTCTCCGATGGAAGGTGCATAGCTTCCTCAGTGGGCGGCAAATTTAAACAGGATTTGATGTTATGCAAGGGGAAATATGCAATTATATTTGGGGCATGGGGATCAAAAGACTTTTCATTGCGATTGGGATACTAAGTGCAATTAGCGCGGCTGGGCAGGGTGTACGCTTTGGTTTACATCCCGTAGCTTACGCTAGCGCTCAAGGAACACCTTATGTAGATGTTTACAGCACGTTGGATGCGAGTACTTTGGCCTATGAGATGGACGCTGACAGTTCGTGGAGTGGATCATTGGTGGTGCGCTTAAAGATGGGAGATAAATGGGATGCATTGGCCTTCAAGTATCGTTCACAGGACAGCGCTTCGGGAGCGCCTTTGTTATTGCAAAAAAGTGTGTTGGCCTTCGAGAAATGGTCCTCAGTACCGGTCGAGGTAGTGCTCAGAGACGAGGTGAGTGGACAGCAGTGGAGGTACGAGGATACGTTGACTTTGGCTTCAGAGGGACTTTATTTATCGCCGGCGCTGTTATTAGATACGCTTGAAACGGAATTGGACCTGTATCAAAAATCTGGTACTTCAGTGGTCCCCATGGCTAACCTAGGGATACCACTGTATACTAAAGATGATGTTGCATGGTATGCGGAAGTATTTGTGGATTCAGGGCAATATGTATTGCGATATCAACTTTCGGATCTCTCGGGCCAATTGGTTCCTGGGACCTACGGATTCAAGCGTTTGCAGGACGGAGTGAACCCGTTGAAGATCCAGTACAATTTGGAAGGTGTGCTCAGCGGGACCTATGCGGTTGAGCTGGCAGTACTCGATGCAACGGGGAATGCGGTGCAGAGCAAAGAGACAACGTTCCAATGGTTTGACGACAATATGCTTTCAAAGTGGGAAGTAGATGGCCCCAACTTGGATAAAGAAATGTTTGAGGCCCGATGGGGAAAATGGTTCCTCATCCAAGACTACCTGGGGATGATTGCACCTATTGCAACGCTTTCGGACCGCCGTATTTTAATGAACCTAAAGGACCAACCGGATACGGCGCTGGCGGCCAAATTTATAGCAAATTTCTGGCAAAACAAGGCGCCGGAAAATCCAGAAGTGACGTGGAAAGGCTATCTGTCCATCGTCGATAAAGTGGATGAAGAGTTCGGTTCGAAGACCGTGAAGGGTTACAAAACCCAGATGGGGCGTGTGTTTCTGCAATATGGTGCTCCATCGTTGGTGGAGGAGCGTCCATTTGATGGAAAAAACTACCCGTACCAAATCTGGCAATACGACCAGCTCAAAAGCCCCAGTACGCCGACCCAACAAAACCAAGTATTCATTTTCGTCGATCAGGAATTAATCGGCAGACAATATACCTTGCTCCACAGCAGTGCCATCGGTGAGGTTAAAGACCATAAATGGCAGTACCATCTAAGTCGCCATACCAACGCAGGACCGAACATTGATGCCACCTCGACCAAATACGGCCGCGATAATTTCGGCGAGCGTATTTCAAATTCGTTAATCATTGGGAATCAAGGCACTTGGTTCGATATGTACAATAACTAGTGGATAAGATTGCCGTCGTCATATTGAATTGGAACGGGCGCGCTCTACTTGAGCGTTATTTACCCGGCGTTGTAGCTCACAGCGACCCGCATCCGGTCTACGTAGTGGACAATAATAGTTCAGATGATTCTAATGAGTATGTAGTATCCAATTTCCCCCAGGTCCAGTGGATTCAAACAGGAGAGAATCTCGGGTATGCCGGAGGTTACAACAAAGCATTGGCCAGTATTCATGAACCCTATGCGGTCCTGCTCAATAGTGACGTTCGAACCACACCGGGATGGCTTAACCCCATCGCCGACCATTTTACAATGCACCCGAATTGCGCCGCCGTACAACCAAAAATACTTTGGGACCGCAAACCGGATTGTTTTGAATATGCCGGTGCCTCTGGAGGATTTATAGATGTACTCGGCTATCCCTTCTGTCGTGGCCGCATCTTGCACCACATCGAATCCGATATCGGCCAGTACAATGAACCCCGCAAAATCTTTTGGGCCACAGGCGCCTGTCTGGCATTGAAGACCAGCTTATTTAAGGAGCTTGGCGGTCTAGATCCCATGTTGTTTGCACACATGGAGGAGATCGACCTCTGTTGGCGCATGCAGCGGGCAGGATATGATATTTGGGCGCAGCCTGAGAGCACCGTCTTCCACTTAGGAGGAGCAACGTTGCAGATGGATTCTCCGAAAAAGACCTTTCTGAACTTCCGTAATAACTTATCTATCTTGGTTAAGAATCTTCCACACCATCAGGCTGTTCTACTTGTATTTGTGCGTCTCATCCTCGACGGTGTAGCTGGATTCAAGTTCTTGTTCGAAGGCAAGCCAAAGCATACCTTAGCCATTATCAAAGCGCATTTTGCGTTCTATGGCCGATTCTCAAAAATCCAACGAGCACGCGCCGCTACTGCTAAGCACCCGTTTAAAAAGCTATCTGATCTAACCGGTACTTATTCCGGCAGTATGGTGTGGCAGGTTTATGCCAAAGGCAAATCCAAGTTTTCCGAGTTTTATTAGTACATGTGATGCCTCTCCTTGTTCAAGTGGGGATGCAAGAATCTCATTTTTGACCCCTAATTTGAATTTCAAGATTCCTTTTCACTCTTAAATCCGCAAAACTTCTCAAAAACTTCATTTACTGGAGGATACCGCGCGCCAGAAGTTGCCTTAAATTGTGTTTCAACAAAATCAATTCGTATGAAACGCCATGTGCTCTTTTTCTTCTTGCTCTTAGCAGGAACCATGAACGCGCAAACCTTGACTCAAACCATTCGTGGAACGGTCGTGGATGCTGAATCTAAATTTCCATTAGCTGATGCCATGGTCATTTGTGATAATCAACAAGCCTTCTCTGATGAGTATGGCCAATTCTCTGTCGAGGTAGAAATAGGTCGTAAAGTGGTTGCAGTGCAGCTTTTTGGTTATGAGCCCAAAAGCTCTGTAGTAGAACTCAACTCAGCGAAACAAGCTGTTATTCGAGTGGAATTGACTGAAAGTACTGTGAAACTAGACGAAGTAGATGTCGTCGCCACACCTCGAGGAGACGTGAAAAACGAGATGGCTGTTGTTAGTGCCCGTAAGTTCTCAGTTGAAGAAACCAATCTCTATGCAGGATCTCGCGGAGAGCCCGCACGAATGGCGACAAATTTTGCAGGGGTTCAAGGTTCTGATGATTCGCGCAATGATATTGTTGTTCGTGGGAATACCCCGGCCGGTATCTTGTACAGATTCGAAGGCATCAACATTCCGAACCCCAATCACTTTGCCATTCCAGGGACCGGTGGGGGACCGGTAACCATCTTGAACAATAAATACATTCAAAGCGGTGATTTCTACACAGGTGCTTGGCCAGGCGAATACGGCAATGCTATCGCTGGGGTCTTCGACCTTGAAATGCGCGATGGTAATAATGCTACGCCGTTTGAGGGAAGTTTCCAGTTCGGTCTTCTCGGGGTAGAATTAATGGCAGAGGGAAGATTAGGCAAGCAGAAGCCTAATGCGCCTTCCTACCTCGTGCTGGGTCGTTATTCAACCCTAAGTATGGCCACTACCCTAGGTATTCCTTTAGGTACCACTGCTATTCCAAATTACGCCGATGGTGCATTCCGTTTAAGCTTCCCTCAAAAGGACGGCTCAAAACTCAGCATATGGGGAATGGGCGGTACTTCAAATCTCGTCATTGATATTACGGGTACAGATGGCGATATCATCACTGGTGATTTCGAAGGATACGGATCCGTAGACCGCGATCAGTACTTCGATACGCATATGGGTGTGGTTGGGGCAACCTACAACAAACGACTCTCTCCAAACAGTTATGTGAAAAGCGGTGCTGCTGTTTCGCGTTCTGCCATCCATGCCTTGAACAACAA
>DMCR01000200.1 GCA_003445735.1 Cryomorphaceae bacterium | reverse complement strand
TGAAGTAATTGGGCATAGAAAAGCCAGTCCCCATTCAATCGCCAAGTCGTTGCGGGCGCCCCCACTTCGTCAAACGCACTCTTGCGCATCAACACCCCACTGGCGTTGGGGATGGTGTTCGAAAAGACCATGGTTCGGGCCACTTCCTCCTTGCCTGAGCGGATGAAGTCGCGGGACCATTTGGAAGCATCGCCAAAAATGAACCCGTAATCTTCCTTGAAATCGCGGAGGAATTTACCGTGTTCGTCCACCATATGACTGTGGCTGTAGGCAAGGACGGCAAGGTCGTTGGATTCAAGGGCGTGCACGTGCAGGGCGAGCATATCTTCAGCGGCATAGTCGTCGCTTTCGGCAATCCATAGGTATTTCCCTTGGGCCCAATTCGCTCCTTTTTCCCATTGCGCGAACGGGCTGCCGGAATTGGTCTCATTGAACAGTGTAGTGATGCGCTCGTCTTTTTGCGCCCATCGCTGCAACACCTCACGGCTGTTGTCTGGCGAGCAATCGTCCATCAAGAGCACCTCAATGTTGGCATAGGTTTGGTTTACTATGGATCCAATTCTCTCATCCAAAAATGCCGCATGATTATAGTTCGGAACGATCACACTCACCAAAGGACCGTCGGTAGGTAGGGCGTGCTTTACGGCGGTTTCTGTCTCGGGAGATTGGGCGGTATGGCGGGCTTTGAAACCAAGGAGCTGGCCGGGTTTTACAGAAGCGAATTGGTACAAACTAAACCAGCTTTTGCGCTGAACAGCCTCATCTGAGGAAACCAAATCTTCGTAGCGTACGGCACGGTAATCCACCCCCATCGCCTTCAAGGTCGCAGAGGCTTGTGCATTGTATGTGCGGTGTAGCTCGAGGGCTTTTGCAGCATCGAGCTCGCTTTGAGCTTCATCGCTTTTTTCCTGTCGACGCAGCAAACTGCTGACCACCGATGGTTCGTCTCGCAATACCCAGATGACTTTTGCCTCAGGGAAGCGCTTGAGCCACCACGGTAAGGTAAGACAGAGTCGTGGATCCTTAATGAGCCACGGCCCGCTGTAGTGCATCTTTTGGCGCCAAGTTTTCCCGCTTTTTACCTTGAGGTGTGCCGCGTACAAATGCGTGGAATCAAGTTCTGGTTGAAAATTGGCTAAGGCTTGCTCAAGGGCGTCGTTCGTGGGCGGCTGCCACCATTTCCCTCCTGCGGCCTCCAACATTCTTTCGTTCAAGTCGACCGCATACAACGCCTCTCTGTTGTGGTCGCAGATAGCCCCAGCATATACCCCCGCACTATTCAGCGCCTCAGCGACCATAGTCGTACCGCTGCGGTGCATGCCTAGAATTAAAACTGGGGGTTGTACTTTGCTTTTTAACACGTAATTTCGGGCCAATGTCGAATTCAAAGAAACTCGTTTTTATCCACATCCCAAAGACCGCAGGGACTTCCTTGCGATTATTGTTGGAGTCAAATTACCGCGAAGACGAGCGAATAGGCATCTATTCCCATGAAAATCTGGACCAAAGATTGGCCGAAGCCTTGGCCGATCCCAAGATCAAATGCATCTATGGCCACTTTCCACTGCGCCCCGTAGTGGTTGAATCTGAGGCCATGGTAATGACCTTGCTCCGCGAGCCCATCGCCCGCAGCATGAGCCATTACAACCACTACAGCAAACGCATGAACGAAAAGCACGAGAAGCTCATGGAAGGCATCCATAAGCCTGAGGACTTCACGAGATTGGTGCAAAGCAACAACCGTCAAACAGCGTTTTTGAGTGGGTATTTGAATCAGCAAGAATTCTTGAAGGACTCGACAGTATTGGAGAAGGCGTTAAAGAACTTTGATAGATTAGATGCCGTCGGCTTCACTGAACATTACGCCGCCTCTATCGCCTACTTTGGGGAGCTGCTGGATTGGAAAAACACCCAAGCAGAGCACCACAATAAGGGCGTGAAGAAAACGGTGGAGCCTGGAGCGGTTTGGGCGGAGATGAATGTGTACGATTTGCGCCTGTATGCTGCAGCGGTGGAGCGATTTGCACCTATACTAAAAGCCTACGAAGGACGAGCCCCGCGCATTCCAAAACCACCACTAAAAACTAGGATTGCAAACTATCTGCGCGCTCTGAGCTCGAAATTCTGACCGAGATACACCTTACGCACTTGTTTATCTGCGGCCAATTCTTCCGCAGTACCGCTCTTCAAGATCTTTCCTTCAAACATCAAATACGTCCGGTCGGTAATGGCCAAGGTTTCCTGAACGTTGTGATCCGTAATTAGAATCCCGATATTCTTCTCCTTTAGACCTGCAACAATGCTCTGAATATCTTCGACGGCAATGGGATCAACACCGGCAAAAGGCTCATCGAGTAGAATGAATTTTGGCTTTGTCGCCAAGGCGCGAGCAATTTCCGTCCTGCGGCGCTCTCCCCCGCTGAGTAAATCGCCACGGGTTTTACGAATGTTCTGAAGCCCAAACTCATTGAGTAGTTCCTCCAATCGCTCGGCCTGTTCCTCCTTGCTCAAAGAGG
>DMCR01000044.1 GCA_003445735.1 Cryomorphaceae bacterium | reverse complement strand
GGATACAGAGCACAATTAGCCAAACCATATTTAAGTGATCAAGGTGCAGAGCAAGAGCTTTTGAATCAGGCCTTTGAGCGAATGCAAGAAGAAGTTCGCGCCTCTCATATCATGATTGCTTTAGACGGTGATGCCTTGCCAGCGGATACCCTTCAGGTGTACAATCAGCTTATGGATTTGCGCGCGACCATCTTGAAAGGCAAGTTGACCTTCGAAAATGCAGCCCGTACGCAAAGTGCTGATACCTGGAGCGCCAAACAGGGTGGAGACCTCGGGTTTTTTACAGCCTTCAGTATGGTATATCCCTTTGAATCAGCCTCTTACAATATCAAGGAAGGAGAAATCAGTATGCCGGTTCGCACACAATATGGTTATCATTTGATAAAGACTACCGACCGTCGTCCAGCTAGTGGGACAGTGCGTGTTCGTCACATTTTCTTTGCGGGAAATAATGGTGCGGAATCTTCTCAAGTACAGCGTGCTGAACGCAGTGCTCAAGAAATCTATACCCGCCTACAGAATGGAGAGTCTTTTTTGGATTTATTGGAGTACAGCGAAGACCGTCGCACGAAGGATAAGATGGGTGAGTTGCCGGAGTTCGGTATTAATAAAATGATGCCAGCTTTTGAAGAAGCCGCGTTCGCCCTTGAAAATCCAGGGGATTATTCCGAGCCTGTACAAACCACCATTGGATGGCACGTGATCCAGTTGATTGAAAAGAAGCCTATTGGATCCTTTGAATCTATGGCCAAGGAGTTGAGTAAGAAAGTAAAGCGAGATAGCAGAAATGCCATTGGTGCCAAGCGCTTTGTCAAGCAACTCAAGCAAGATTACAATTTTAAAATTGACGAGAAGGGCTATGCCTATGCGCTCAGACTTGTGAACATCAAAGCCTTCGAAAATCATACTTGGGAAGTCCCTGCTAGATATCAGAACCGCACGGTAGCAACCTTTGCCGACCAAAAAGTAACAGTTTCTGATGTACTTCCATTTTGGGCTCAGAATCAACAAGCCGAGGTTGGCGGTAAGGGAGAAGAATTTCTACGCCTACAATTCAATACGCTTTGTAACGACAAGGTGGTGGCGTATGAAGATAGCCAACTAGAGTCGAAGTATACAGATTTCAGAAACTTGGTACGTGAATACCGAGAGGGTATTCTACTGTTCGATTTGACTCAAGAAGAAGTTTGGGATAAGGCTGCGAAGGATAGCGCCGGTATTGCTTCGGAGTATGAGCGCATTAAGGAAAGCTACCGTTGGGACGATCGTATTACTTATAATTACTGGGTTTGTAAGGAAGCTAAAGATGGGAGGCGCATTGCTAAATGGTTATCTAAAGATCGTCGTGAAAAGGTAGATGAGTTGCTTGAAAGCCAGGAAGCTCTGAGCATTGCCTACGCATCAGGCATGGCGCAACAGAAAGACGAGTCAGTTTTTCAAGAAATTTGGAGCATGGATAAAGGAGTATATGGTCCAATAGAACTCAGTACGGGCGGCTATGTTGTTTTACTAGTTGAAACCAGTCACCCTTCTGCTCCTAAAGCATTGAATGAGATTAAAGGACTTGTCATTGCGAGTTACCAAGACCAGTTGGAAAAAACTTGGGTAGCCTCACTTCGCAAGAAGTTTGATGTACAGATTAACGAAAAGGTTAGAGCTCAGGTTTTTAAAGACTTGGAATAGTGCGTAGTCTCATATACATAGGAATCTATGCCCTAGCTGTATCTTGTGCTCCAAGAATAGAGGATCCATTGCTATTGGCACAATTGGGCTCTGAAAAACTATATTTCGAGGACATTCAAGATCGCTTACCCTCATCTGGATCTATGGAGGCTGCCGATAGTGCAGGGTATGTTGATTTGATTATCACAACCTGGGCGAAGAATGTACTTTTAGTGC
The DNA here is from genome assembly GCA_003445735.1 of Cryomorphaceae bacterium. Taxonomy (GTDB): domain Bacteria; phylum Bacteroidota; class Bacteroidia; order Flavobacteriales; family Schleiferiaceae; genus UBA10364. Next base: position 6,823 of record DMCR01000044.1, on the reverse strand, counting down.
AGGCTGCGGAGTTTAACCTGCGTGAGGAATTGCAGGACTTTGAGGATTTGGTTGAGCAATATCGAAATGATTTATTGAAGCATGCATACATTGATCGCTACATCAATCAAAACCTCGATACGACCATTATCGACGAGGAGGTAAGGGAGTATTACGAAGCGAATAAATCAAGTTTTGAACTTAAGGAGCGTATAGTACAGGCGAAATACATTGCTGCGCCTGTTGGAGCCCAAAAAATGAGTGAGGCGAAGCGTTGGTTTACATCGACAAGTCAACAGGAAAAGTTCCTTGACTGGGCCGAGGTATTCGCCACGAAACAAAGCAACTACAAGGACTCAATATGGGTTCCTATGGATGATTTTATTGCAGAGATTCCGCTCGATGTGAGTAATCCTTATATCTACTTTGATAGGACTAAAAAATTTACATGTGAAGACACTGTTCTTGCTTATTTTGTCGAGGTAAACGATGTCCGATTAGAGGATAGTTACAGCCCGCTGGAATACGTAGATGAGCGAGTTCGTAAGGTGTTGTTAAACAAACGTAGATTAAAATTAATCGAGCGTATAGAAGAAAATATCATTGAAGATGCAATTGAAGAAGGCACACTTATTATTTACTAGTCTCTGTCTAGGAATTCCCATTTTCGCTCATGCCCAGCCGAAAACAGTGGACGGCGTGGCTGCCATAGTTGGTGGTGATATCATTCTTCAAAGTGAAATTGAAGAACAGTATGATGTCTTCAATCGCCAGAATTTTGGAAAGGCTGTCACATATTGTGAGGTTTTTGAAGAGTTACTATTTCAGAAGTTATTAATCCACCATGCGGAAATTGATTCTGTAACAGTAGCTGAGGACGAAGTTGAAGCGAACATGGACCGCCGCATTCAGCAATTGATCATGCAGATGGGCGACCAGCAGAAGCTAGAGGAGTTCTATGAGAAGTCTGTGGTTGAAATCAAGGAAGAAATGCGTGAATTAATACACGACCAATTGGTTGCGCAGCGTATGCAAATGACTGTTGTTGAAGGAATAGAAGTCACGCCTTCGGAGGTGCGTTCTTTTTACGAGGCCTTGCCAGCGGATAGTGTTCCCTTGATTAATGCAGAGGTGGAAATCAGCCAAATTGTTAAATATCCTGAAGTTTCTAAGGAGGCAGAACAAGAGGTGATTGACAAATTATCGAGCCTTAAGGAGCGTATTGAAAACGGAACGAGCTTCTCCTCTATGGCCATTCTATACAGTGAGGATCCTGGCTCGAATAAAAAAGGAGGGGAGTACAAGGGCATTCAACGTGGTGTGTTCGTGAAGGAATTCGAAGCGATAGCCTTCAATCTTCGCAAAGGTGAAATTAGCGATCCGTTCAAAACAGAATTTGGGTACCATATTGTCCAATTATTGGAGAAGCGCGGAGAGGAATTGGACCTCCGTCATATTCTGATTAAGCCTAAGTTGAGCCAAGAGGATTTACAGGAGGCTAAGGCCTTCTTAGATAGTGTTTCTAGTGCCATTTCTGCTAGTGAATTGACCTTTCAAGAAGCAGCTCGCCGATACAGCGAGGACGAGAATACCCGCTTCAACGGTGGGCAGATGAGTAACTTCCAGAATGGGAATAATAAATTCGAGATTAGTCAGTTAGACCGGACCTTATTCGGTTTGGTGAACAGCTTGGCAACGGGTGATATCTCTAAATCCTCATTCTTTGTTTCGGACGACCAACGAGAAGCATTCCGCATCATCAAACTCGATCAAAAGTATGAGCCACATCGTGCCAACCTTGATCTTGACTTTACTCGAATTAAGTCTTTCGCCTTGCAAGAGAAGCAGGCGCGAACGGTAAATGATTGGAAGGAGGAAAAACTGCAAGAGACCTTCGTTCGTGTGAATGCGGGATACTATCCATGTGATGAATATTTAGAAGCTTGGAATTCTAACAATGACTGATCAGCAAATCATAGCCACACTCGAATCTGCTCCTAAGCTTATCAAAGCCTTCAAGGCCGAGATAGCTAAGGTTATTGTAGGACAAGATGAGGCAGTAGATTTGATTGTCATGAGTATCCTATGCCAAGGACATAGCTTGTTGATAGGTGTGCCGGGATTGGCGAAAACTCTATTGATTACCTCCGTATCAAAGGCATTGGGGTTGGATTTTTCTCGGATTCAATTCACTCCTGACCTCATGCCCTCAGATATCACAGGGACTGAAATGCTCAATGCACAGCGTGAGTTCGTGTTCCATAAAGGGCCAGTATTTGCCAATATCGTGCTGGCCGATGAGATTAACAGAACACCTCCTAAAACACAAGCCGCATTACTCGAAGCGATGCAAGAGCGTAAGGTTAGTACTGCGGGTAAAACGATGGACCTACCACATCCATTTTTTGTATTAGCCACCCAAAATCCTATTGAGCAGGAGGGAACCTACCCGTTGCCAGAAGCACAGCTTGACCGCTTCTTGTTTAATATCCGTATGGATTACCCATCAGCGTCAGAAGAGATTGCCGTGGTTCAGGCTACGACGTCGAATGAAAAACCAGAGGTAATACCATGCATTAGCCTAAAAGATATTGTTGATTTACAGTACGCCTTGCGTGCTGTGCCTGTTGCCGATGATATTATAGCCTATGCGGTCTCGTTAGTCCGACAAACGCGCCCAGGACAACCTGACAGCCATACGGTAGCCAATGACTACTTCAGTTGGGGAGCCGGTCCTCGAGCTTCACAGAGCTTGGTTATTGCGGCCAAGGCTATTGCAATGATGCGTGGTGAGGGCAGCCCTTCAATGGAGCACATTCGAGTAGCTGCACCGGCGGTATTACGCCATAGAATTGCCATCAATTATAAAGCCAAAGGTGAGGGACTTGATGTCGATGCGTTAATTGGCCAAATCCTCTAGGCTGTTAATACGCGTTAAAATAAAGCTCGGTCTCGGTGAAGCCCGTACCTTAGTACTATGTTCAAAGTACTGCTTAATAAACTACTTAAACATTCTACCACAGCTATATTAACGACGGCTGTTTTGGGTGCCTTGTACCTTCAGTTGAGCTTATTGTCCGGGGAATTAGAACTGCAGCGTCAGCAGTACGAGACCAACGTGGGACAAATGGCGACAAACTTGAACGACCGTGTTCGTTTACACATTCGTCGTAAGAGCATGGGTTTGCGCAAAACTGCGTCCACAGGGGACAGTACTGTTACAATTTCCACACCCATGGGGACTACCACGTTGCGCTGGTCCAGCGATCAAGTTCAAAATCTATATGGCTTGGGCGGAATAGACACGACCTTCTTGGGCGGAATTTTCGACAACTTCCAGAGCAACCTTCCTTGGGAAACACAGATGTCCTATGGAGAAATGGACAGTATTATACTGTCTGAACTACGCGCACAGGGAATCACGGTAGATCCCATGTGGAGCGTGGTGGAAAACGGTTATCTGAGTACTTTGACGACGGAGGGATTTGATCCACAATTGGTTAAATTCAATTATGTCTTGGCGGAAAGCTTTTTTGGTCCCACACGTCAATTCCTTTTGTACTTCCCGCGCGAGGGGTTCTTTTTGGCCAAACGTGTTTATTTAAGCTTACTTGCAGCCTTATTGTTTGCGGTAGTCATTCTCATTGCATTCTTCGGAGTGCAACGACAGGGCCTACGTCAGAAACGTTTGGCAACCGTAAAGAGCGACTTCATTAATAACATGAGCCACGAGTTTAAAACCCCGCTGGCTACCATCAACTTGGCCGTAGACTCTCTTATGAAGAACGGGGATAAGATGAACAGCGAGCAAATGCACAGTTATTTTGAGATCATAAAGGCAGAAAACAAGCGCATGAATGCACAGATGGAGAGCGTACTCCAAATGTCCATGATGGATAAAGAAGAACTCACTCTGAACAAGGAGTGGATGAAACTAGACCAATTAGTGGAGGAAGCCGTTGATCATTTCCGCTTGAACGTGCAAGACCGCGGCGGGTGGATTGACCTACAAATGGGAGAAGGAAGCTTTGATTTTTTCGGCGACTGCACCCAATTAAAAAGTGCTCTAACTAACCTCATCGATAATGCCATTAAATACAGCCCTTCGGCGCCACAGATCAGCGTTAAATTGGGCCTTAATAATGCACATTACCTCGTACACATCAAGGATAGAGGTGTAGGTATGGATGAGGAAACCCAGATGCAGGTCTTTGATCGATTCTTCCGCGCCACCAAAGGAAACATTCACGATGTGAAAGGGCACGGATTAGGCCTTTCCTTCGTTAAAGAGATTATAGAAAAACACCGAGGTCAGATTACATTGAAAAGTGTGCCTGGTGAAGGAACCACATTTACCTTAGCATTACCAAGAAAATAGATATGGACAAGCAGCACATTTTACTGGTAGAAGATGATATCAACTTTGGCAATTTATTGCGTGATACACTGACCTTCAACGACTACGAAGTCACCCTCGAGCGCGATGGTGTACAAGGTCTGCGCGCTTTCAAGCAAGGTACCTTTGACTTGTGTATTTTCGACATTATGATGCCCAAGAAAGACGGTCTGACTTTGGCCACAGAGGTAAAAGAAATCGACAACGGTCAACCGCTGATTTTCCTGACTGCTAAAGGGCAGAAGGAGGATATTATCGCCGGGTATTCTGCTGGAGCGGATGATTATTTGGTCAAGCCTTTTGATACTGACGTTTTATTGTATAAAATTCAAGCTATCATCGGCCGCAAATCTGCGGAGGTAGAGGAGGAACCGGATGAGTTGATCCTAGGGAAGTTCACGTTCTTCCCCAAGATTCGTCAACTTATACTCAATGAAGAAGTGGTTCGATTGAGTCCTAAGGAAAGTGATCTGTTGAAGATGATGATCGCCCACCGTAATCAATTATTACCTCGTTCGAAAGCGCTATTAAAAATTTGGAAAGAAGATAATTATTTCACGGGACGTTCCATGGATGTTTATGTGGCCAAGCTGCGAAAATACTTGCGTCCAGACGAGCGATTACGTATTGAAAATGTGCACGGTGAAGGATTCCGACTGGTAGACGAAAGCTAGCTTTCGCGACGACCTGGATTGGTGTGTTTGGCGAGAATTCGTTTGGATTCTATGGCTGCAGGTTTGGATTTTTTTGCCGCGTACAGCTTGTCGCTGGCATGTCTTCGAGCTTTGCTTAGATCGACGATGGGTTCAGCTGGATAATCACCTAGTCTAATGTTTTCCAAGTCTAATTGTAATGGTGGAATATTCCATGGTTCGTGGACATATTCTTCCGGTACCTGGGCTAATTCTGGAATCCATTCCTTGATAAAAATTCCCTTAGGATCGTGGTCCTGACTTTGTTTGATCGGGTTGTAAATTCGGATGGTATTGACTCCTGTATAGCCGCTTTGCATTTGGAATTGGGGGTAATGAATGCCGGGTTCGAAATCAGTGAAAAGACTGGCGAGGTAATCGGCCCCTGGTTTCCAAGGCAGCCAAAGGTATTGGCTGTAGAAACTGACAACCATGGCACGCATTCGAAAGTTCAGGTAGCCCGTGGCATCCAAACAGCGCATGCAGGCATCGACCAAGGGTACGCCAGTGCGTCCAGTCTTCCACGCGGTGAATTTTTCTTCGTCCATCTTTTTAGTGGCATCCACCGTGATGAAGGCTCTATTGACGGGCACCTGCTCGTATTCTATTTCGCTTTCGAATTTTTGCATGAAGTGGCTTTGCCAGCGCAATCTGTCTTGGAAGGCTTTGAGATTGCGTTTGCTGCCTGGTACTTCGAGGTCACGCGAGCGTTGAAATACTTGACGAACACTGAGGTTTCCCCAAGCTAAATGCGGTGACAATCGGCTGCACCCACGGCGGCTATCTCTTGGTTTGGAAATGCTGCGCGCGTAGTCTTTAATTCGATCTAACAAGAAGGAATCCAAGACTTTGTGGGCACGAGTGATGCCGCCGCGTTGGTAGAGATTTTGGGCCAGCTCGGGTGCTTGGGCGGACCAGTTAGGGAAGGGGTTGGCAAATATGAGCGTCTGACAGAGCGCTACATTAATAGGCTCGATAGGAGTATGAATATTACTGTGCCATTTCTTCAACCAATTCTTCCGTTGCTTTAATCCTCGGGCCACGCCGAATGTAGGAAACTGATGCCATGCAATGTTTCGTTCCTTGCACCACCCAGCAAGGGCGAGGTCACGGTCAAAGGTCCACTGAATGCCCACTTCCTCATGACTATATATGCCTTCTATCTCAAAACGTTTTCCGCAAGCCTCGAAGAACTCGATGGCTTCGCAGGTTAGAGCGTGCACTTTTTGCTGGCCTAGGACATCATTCATGGAGGCCACAGAATCCCAAACGAACTGCCACTGGCGGTCCGAATATTGAATTTGTGCCCATTGCGTAGGTTCTTTCAGATATACTGCAAGGATGGGTAAACGGGCCTGCAATGCGGATTGTAGCGCTGTATGATCCTGCCATCGCAGGTCACGCTTGAGCCACAAAATGCTGATTGCGGGCTTGGCCATGTTTAGATGGTGCTTTGTCCCCCATCTACGTGTAGGATTTGGCCTGTTATCCATGAGCTTTTATCGCTCAAAAGAAAGGCTGCCATTTCGGCGATATCTTCCACTTCACCCACGCGCTTCATAGGATTATTGGCACCAATTGCCTCCTTCTTTTCGGGCGTAGAAAGGAGCCTTCCTGCCAGCGGAGTATCGGTTAAACTTGGGGCAATAGCATTGATACGTGCCTTCGGTGCCCATTCTGAGGAGATGGCACGGACCAATCCTTCGATCGCCCCTTTAGACGCGCTTACCGTAGCGTGAAAGGGCATGCCTCGTTG
>DMCR01000046.1 GCA_003445735.1 Cryomorphaceae bacterium | reverse complement strand
CTTTGGGATGGCTAACCCTGAAGGGTACCGCAAAGCTTTGCGTTTGATGAGGCAAGCCGAAAAATTCGGTCGCCCCATAATCACCCTGATCGACACCCCAGGAGCCTTCCCAGGGCTAGAAGCGGAGGAACGAGGACAAGGAGAAGCCATTGCCAAGAACATTATGGAAATGGCCCGCCTAAAAGTACCGGTCATTTGCATCATCATTGGTGAAGGTGCCTCAGGAGGTGCCATCGGCATCGGGGTTGGAGATAAAGTCCTCATGCTCGAGAACACTTGGTACAGCGTCATCTCCCCAGAAAGCTGTTCTTCTATTCTTTGGAGAAGCTGGGATTATAAAGAGACCGCTGCTGAAGTATTGAAGTTGACTGCGAAAGACATGAAGAAAAACGGCCTCATTGACGGCATTATCAAAGAACCGCTAGGCGGCGCGCATTCAAACCCAGATGCAATGTTTGAGATTGTCAAGCGTGAGATCGTAAAGCATACTAAAGCACTTGAAAAATTGAGTACTGAAGACCTAATCGCTACAAGAATGGAAAAATTCTTTGCAATGGGCGTCTACGAAGAGTAACTTAGAAGGATGGCAGAACAACGAGCAAATCAACCCAATACCGGACGCAGCTCCGGAGCCCTCGTCAACTTGACGGCTGGAGGTCGCGTGCCCCCACAAGCCGTTGATTTGGAGGAGGCTGTTTTGGGAGCCTTGCTAATTGATAAAAATGCCCTCTCCAAGATTGTCGACATTCTACACCCGGATGCATTTTACAAGGATCAGCATAAACTGATTTTCAAATCAATCATTAATTTATTTGGTGAGAATCAACCCGTAGATATACTTACTGTAGCTTCAGATCTGCGTAAGGACGGAGAGATGAAGCAGGCAGGTGGCGAGGTTTATTTGGCCCAATTAAGTCAAAAAGTAAGTTCAGCAGCCCACATTGAGTATCATGCTCGTATTATTTTGCAGAAACATATCCAAAGAGAATTGGTCCGTATTTCGAGCGAAATTATTGAAAGCGCCTTTGATGAAACTACCGACGTTCTGGAACTCCTCGATCGCTCAGAGCAAAAGCTATTTGAGGTAGCTCAAGGAAACTTGAAGCGTAACTACGAAAGCTCAGAAGCTTTGATTCGTCAGGCCCTAGAGCGTATCGAGCATATTAGTAAACAAGAAGGTCTTTCGGGAATCCCATCTGGATTCTCCGATCTTGACCGAATTACCTCGGGCTGGCAACCTTCAGATTTAATAATCTTAGCCGCTCGTCCTGGTATGGGGAAAACGGCCTTTGTACTCTCCATGGCGCGAAACATGGCCATTGAGCACAACAAAAAGATTGCGATATTCTCGTTGGAGATGTCTAGTGTGCAATTAATCACTCGTGTAATCTCCTCCGAAACAGGACTCAACTCAGAAAAACTCAGAAAAGGAGACCTCACGGATTACGAATGGAAGAACCTTACTTCAGGAGTTGTTGACTTAGAAAAAGCCAAGTTATTCATTGATGATACCCCGGCACTCAGCGTCTTCGATCTTCGTGCCAAAGTACGTCGTCTCGCATCAACCCAAGGACTGGATGCAATCATTATCGATTATCTACAACTGATGACCGTTGGCGGATCCAAAACGCAAGGAAATCGGGAACAAGAAATCTCAACCATCTCTCGTTCTTTAAAATCCATTGCAAAGGAATTGAACATCCCCGTCATCGCACTTTCGCAATTATCCCGTGCGGTTGAAACGCGTTCAACCTCTAAGCGTCCGCAGCTCTCCGACCTTCGTGAATCGGGTGCGATCGAACAGGATGCAGATATCGTAAGCTTCATTTACCGCCCGCAGTACTACCAAATCGAAGAATGGGAAGACGGATCCCCTTGTGAAAACGAGGCGGAAATCATCATAGCCAAGCACCGTAACGGTTCCTTGGACAATGTTCGCCTGCGCTTTATCGGAGAATTGGCCAAATTCGCCAATAAAGAACAAGGCTCTACCATGATTATGGAGAGTAAAATGAATGATTCAAATGGTCTTGGAAGTACAATGGACGGCTCATCAAACTACCCAGATCTTTCCACTCCAGATTCAGGTGATGTTCCGTTCTAAGCGCATGTTCGGCACACCATTTTATCGCTTTTTTCTACTATTCTTTTTCTCGGTCCAATTCCTACACGCCCAAATCCTCGTACCTATGGACCAGAGCAACCAACGCGACCACCTTCGCTCCTATGGTCTTGTGTATTCCGCCATTGAGCAAGGCTATAACTGCCATTGGCTTCTGAATTACCGCGGCGGTTCCTTCGCCATCCTCAACGCCGATCAAAACCTCATTCGCGAAGCCATCAAACGCGGCGTATCCTACGAAAGCACCTCCGAAGGTGTCTTACTCAACATCATGGAATCCCTTCAAAGCCCGGCAGAAAACACCAACACTGTTGAACTTCAGAAAGTACCCAAAATCGCCGTCTATTCGCCGCCAGGCGCCCAGCCTTGGGATGATGCCGTTACTATGGTCCTTACCTACGCCGATATTCCCTTTTCCACCATCTACGACCAAGAAATCCTCGACGGCACCCTTAACGACTACCAATGGCTTCACCTTCATCATGAAGATTTCACGGGTCAATACGGTAAGTTCTATGGCTCCTATAGAGATGCCGCTTGGTACATAAATCAAAAGGCCGCTTTTGAATCGGCGGCTAGAGAGATGGGTTACGCCAAGGTTTCCCAACAAAAAGGAGCCGTCGCTCAATCCATTGCAGCTTACGTTAACGAAGGGGGGTTCCTATTCGCCATGTGTAGTGCTACGGATAGCTACGACATTGCCCTTGCGGCCATCAATACCGATATCTGTGAACCTATGTTTGATGGCGACGGCGTGACTCCTGGTGCTGCCTACGCTTTGGATTACTCGGCCACCTTCGCATTCGATAATTTCGAGTTGTTCACAAACCCCATGCGCTACGAATATTCGGACATCGATGTTACCGAGCAGCGTGTTAGGAGTATGAAAGAGGCCAAAGACTATTTCGAGTTGTTTGACTTCAGTGCGAAGTACGATGTAGTACCGACAATCTTGGTCCAGAACCATACGGATTTGGTGCGAGGATTCTACGGTCAAACCACAGCCTACAGCCGTGCTACCATCAAACCAAGCACCACAATTTTAGGCAAGAGTGTGGTCGACGGTGCAGCTCGATACATACACGGAAGCTATGGTGAAGGTTATTGGACCTTTTACGGCGGACATGATCCAGAGGATTACCAACACAGAGTAGGTGATCCCCCTACAGATCTAAACAACCACCCCAACAGCCCGGGCTACCGATTAATTCTAAACAACATTCTTTTCCCTGCAGCGAAGAAACCGCCACAGAAGACCTAGTTAAACAAGGTCCAGCGAGCACTCACCTGCACCCATCGATCTGACCTAGGCGTGCTGCCGTAGGCATAATAAGTATAGGGCGTCAATCCTTCAAAAGCATTGATAATTCGTACTGCGCCCACGAAATTGGCAATACGTGCTTCAAAATAGGTTGTCGCCCAAGGATAGCTCCCGGCCAAATAATCAGTCTGCATGGCCCAGATAGGTACACCCACCAAGTATGTAGGTGTGTAGAATGCATCCTCCAGACTTACATTAATACCGGCCTTCCATTCAAACTTCGTACCAATGCTAGTCTTAAAATTAACCTCTGTGAATCCACCCCAATTAGGTGTGGCAAATCCTCCAATTGACGATTTATAGGCCCCATACCCTTGAACACAGGCGTTCCAACCCTCATCATTACTGCTCACACCGAGCTGAACTCGACCGTACATCCCTTCCCATGCAGATAATTGGTCAAAGGTTTCGAAATAGCGCATACCGCTCATCTGTGCACCGTACAATAACCCTTCCTTTTTCCATTTCTCACCGGATACCCAGTGTGCTTTCCCTTCATTTTTAAAATAGGGCACATTAATGGTTCTTAAGTCGTACGAATAACCGTATAAATGCTCAAAACGGTACATATGCGGTTGACGTAAAATATTCCATTGCAACTCTAAATTCCCAGAGCCAATGAAAAGCTTAGCGCGAACCCTTGCATCCAAAGCGCCTGCATTATACCCCAAAGCGTTATAATTCAAGATAGCCCTGTATTCATTCCACGACCGATAATTTCTTTTAGAAACCACGAAGCGTCCTCTTAAAAACGGGGTAACCTCCGCGCTAAATGCCTCGGTATAATGAATGGAATCACTTCTAAATCCATCCCATCCCAAAAAATTACTTTGTAAATGTTCTAATCCTGTGACTATACAAGTGCGTACCATCAATGGTAAGCCAGACCTTGGCACTGGGAGAAATTTACGATATCCCAACTCCACCTGAGCTTTTGTTAATCTCAAAGAATCTGAATACCTCAAAGTACGCTGTTCCAGTATGGGTGCTGTTCCCGTACTGTCCCAATAGTATTCTGATGCTGAATTTGAATTATTTACAGCCCAGCTTTTTGAATTGAAAGAAATTTTACCAGTCAAGTTTTGACCATTCAATAGATCAAGCTCTACGAAATACGCAGCATTTAGCTCCTCCTCAAAAAGAACTCCTGAACCGTCACTTACAGCGAAATTCCGCCTTAGTGTAGGCTCATTACTTTCGAATAATGAAGGAGAAGATAATCCTCCATTCTGGCCTGATCGCGAATTAAAATAAGAGACCTGGAGTTGAGCTAACGTGTTTTCCTGAAATAAACCCCACTGCTTTAAAGCAAAATTCAACTCATGACCATCAGTACCCTCATTACGATACAGCCCCAAGGTATTATTGCGCAAGTAATCGACGTACAACTGTTTGGTTGAATCCGCCGGCGCGAGTGCTGTAATTCCAAAAACTTGGCCGCCGCCTATACCCGTGTGCAATCTCAGATCCGAGCGAGGAGAAGAAGAACGGAAACCACCCGGCATCTGTAAATAGCTTTCAGAAAATCTATGCCATCCATCTAAGCCTGAATGCACTATAGGGTCCAAAGAATTATAACTAAGTCCACCAATAGCAGTATTTTCTCTTTGGGTCCAATTCCAGGTATCCTGCAACCAAATCTGGTCCTCTGCGCGTTCATCCAATAATACAGTCAAAGAATCCCAGCGCTCATTTTGATATAGAAAGTAGCCTTTACTATAGTAAGGATGATTTATTATCCTGTAACTATCCAATTTTATACCCGTATTCAATAATAGAGTCGAGGTATCTGTATCCACTGCGAAGGTTGAATCCACTTGGCCAACCATAGAGGTTGAGAGTAAAACGAATAATGATAGTAGATATGGCCTCATACGGGCGTAAACTTAATCAATAATGCAGCAATAACTTGTAAATGCTGAGTTTAGCGCATAAAAAAGCCCAACCTAGTAAACTAGATTGGGCCAGAAAAATGGCGGCGACCTACTCTCCCGCTAACGCAGTACCATCGGCGCAAGTGTGCTTAACTTCTCTGTTCGGAATGGGAAGAGGTGATCCACACTGCAGTAACCACCATAAACTTTAAATAAGTTTAATGTAAAAACACATTGGTATGTGAACATATAAAGTCTTCATCTTAGAAAGCCACGGGTAATTAGTACTTCTCGGCTATGATGTTACCACCTTTACACCTGAAGCCTATCAACGTTCTAATCTCGAACGACCCTTAAGGGAAATCTCATCTTGAGGTGGGCTTCGCACTTATATGCTTTCAGTGCTTATCCCAACCAGCCGTAGCTACCCTGCAATGCATCTGGCGACACAACAGGTACACTAGAGGGCTGTCCAACTCGGTCCTCTCGTACTAAAGTTAGCTCCTCTCAAATTTCCAACGCCCACAGCAGATAGAGACCGAACTGTCTCGCGACGTTCT
>DMCR01000053.1 GCA_003445735.1 Cryomorphaceae bacterium | reverse complement strand
GCCGAAGGATCGATGCTGTACCCTTTTGGAATAAAGTTGTAGTTCGCCTCCTTAGAAGAAGCAATAGCCGCTGCACTACCTAATCCTTCTCCCTCTTTCAAAGCCTTGCTTGCCCAAGCACCCGTATCGAGGTATTGTGCTTTACCGGTTTCCGTCAAGAAATTATACGCTAACATCGCAAACTGCAAGGAAGCACCCCCTTGAAGGAAGATTACCTCGTGTGTATCTGGCACGTTCAAGGTTTCTTTGACTAAGGCGACCGCCTCGTCCATCACGGCAACAAAATTCTTGCTGCGGTGTGAGATTTCAATAACAGACAACCCTAGTCCGTCAAAATCTAATAATGCTTTAGAAGCTTCTTCAAACACTTGGTCAGGAAGAATACATGGACCAGCGGAAAAATTGTGCGTTTTCATACGAGCAATTAAAGTGAGCGACAAAGGTAAAATGTCTACATACCTTAAGGCGTAATTGGCACAAAAAGTTTAGATGATTTTTAACGGGTAATCAACAATTGGCCCCTCCCCTTACAAACGTGTCAATAGTTACGGCTTTTCCGCTTCGTACACCTTAACTTTGAGGTATTGTTAAGAACCAAAATCCCATAAAATGTCGAACGGAATTTTCAATGTACCTGTTGCTGCCAACGAACCTATCTACGATTATGCACCAGGCACTCCTGAACGCGAAGCATTATTAGCCTCTTACAAGGCGCAATTCAACGCCCAAGTGGATGTACCTATGTACATCGGCGGCGAAGAAGTGCGCACTGGCAACACCGGTAATCTCACCCCTCCGCACGATCACCAACACGTGATCGGCACCTTCCATGAAGGCGATGCAAGCCACGTGGAAGCAGCCATTGAAGCAGCTTTGGCAGCGAAAGACCGCTGGTCAAATATGCCTTGGGAACACCGTGCGTCGATTTTCTTGAAAGCCGCAGAACTGATCAGTGGGAAGTACCGCTATAAAATCAATGCAGCGACCATGTTGGCGCAAGGCAAGAACTGTTTCCAGAGTGAGATTGATTCGGTATGTGAATTTGCCGATTTTCTTCGCTTCAACGTCGAATACATGACGCAGATCTACAGCGAACAACCGGAGAGCTCTTCAGGGGTATGGAACCGCATGGAATACCGTCCACTTGAAGGTTTCGTTTTCGCCCTTACACCGTTCAACTTTACCGCTATCGCCGGTAACCTTCCTTCTTCGGCTGCCTTGATGGGCAACACCATTGTATGGAAACCGGCCAACTCGCAAATCTATTCTGCAAACGTGGTCATGGAAATCTTCCGCGAGGCAGGTCTACCGGACGGCGTCATCAACCTTGTATATGTTAGTGGCCCAGTAGCCGGTGATGTAATTTTCGAGCACAAAGATTTCGCGGGCATTCACTTCACAGGATCTACAGGCGTGTTCCAGAATCTTTGGAAAACCATCGGAAATAACATCCATAAATACCGGTCGTACCCACGTATCGTTGGGGAAACTGGCGGTAAGGACTTCGTCGTAGCACACCCTTCTGCCAAAAGCAAGGAAGTGAGCACTGCCCTCAGCCGCGGTGCTTTCGAATTCCAAGGACAGAAATGTTCAGCAGCCTCACGTGCCTACATTCCACAGAGCATGTGGCCAGCAGTTAAAGAAGAATTATTGGCCGACCTCGCCACCTTCAAGATGGGAACCCCAGAAGATATGGGCAACTTCATCAACGCGGTGATCGACGAGAAGGCCTTCGATAAAATTGCTTCTTACATCGAATTCGTCAAAGAGCAGAGTGATGCTGAAATCATCGCTGGTGGTGGATACGATAAGAGCAAAGGATACTTCATCGATCCTACAGTAGTGGTGACGACGAATCCTAAGTTCCGCACCATGGTGGAGGAAATCTTCGGCCCTGTATTGACCATCTATGTCTACGCTGATGCGGATTGGGACAGCATGCTTGACTTAGTGGACAGCACCTCTGAATATGCGTTGACCGGGTCCATTTTCTCAGGCGATCGGTACATGGCTATTGAAGCGACCAACAGATTAGAGAATGCTGCCGGTAACTTCTACATCAACGACAAGCCAACAGGTGCCGTTGTGGGCCAGCAGCCGTTCGGTGGTGCACGCGGTTCAGGAACGAACGACAAGGCAGGATCTTACCTCAACCTGTTACGTTGGGTCAATGCTCGTACCATCAAGGAGACCTTGGTTCCTCCAACAGATTACCGGTACCCATTCCTTGGGTAAGTCGAAAAATTTTTCGTCCTATACATAAAAAAGGCGCTCTCGGGGCGCCTTTTTTATCCTCTAAAGTTATTGATTTCGCTTTTTGGTAGATAGACCACCTTCTTCGTCTCAAAGTATTCACCATCGAAATGTCCAGATAGCGCGGAGATTCGTGCCTTAAGTGGTCCCAATTCTTCCGCCAAATCACCGCCTTTCAGGTATAAGAGCCCGTTCATACGATCAGGATCTAAATTCTTCGATGCAATCTTACCCTTAATCCAAGGTAAGAAGCGTTGCATGTGGGTCACGGCACGGCTCACTACAAAATCGTAGGGGCCTTTAAACTGCTCCGCTCGACCGTGAGAAGCGGTAATATTTTCTAAACCTAGGGCATCGACTACAATATTAACCACCTTGATTTTCTTACCGATGGAATCGACCAAATGGAATTGGGTCTCAGGAAAAAGAATAGCCAACGGAATACCAGGAAAGCCGCCGCCCGTGCCAACGTCCATGACCTTTTGACCCGGCTTGAAGGAGTAGATTTTGGCTATCCCTAGGGAATGTAATACGTGATTTTCGTAAAAGCTGTCCAAATCCTTGCGGGAGATTACATTGATCTTCGCATTCCATTCCTTGTAGAGGTCAAAGAGTGCAGCGAATTGGTCTTGCTGCTTCTGAGTCAACTCAGGAAAGTGACCATAGATGAGTTCTACTGTTTGCATGAGCCAAAGATAGCGTGGGTGCCGTACTTTTGCGCTACATGAAGTTCACCTTATTACATACGGACGACAAAAGTTCTGCAAGAGCTGGAACCCTTGAGACCGACCACGGCTCTATACAAACACCGATCTTTATGCCAGTGGGTACAGCAGGTACGGTCAAAGGCGTGCACACCAATGACCTCAAGGAGGATACCAAGGCCCAAATCGTCCTAGGGAACACCTACCACCTCTTCCTGCGCCCAGGAACAGAAATTCTTAAGGCCGCCGATGGACTCCACAAATTCATCGGCTGGGACCGCCCCATACTCACAGATAGTGGGGGCTACCAAGTATATAGCCTGGCAAATCAGCGTAAAATCACCGAGGAAGGCGCCACCTTCGCCAGCCACATCGACGGGACCAAACATTTGTTCACCCCGGAACGCGTCATGGACATCCAGCGCGAAATAGGCGCAGATATCATCATGGCCTTCGACGAATGTCCCCCATATCCATCCACGTATGAATACGCAAAGGGCAGCATGCATCTTACACATCGCTGGCTCGATCGCTGCTTCGACCGCTTAGACCAAGTAGATCCGCTCTATGGATACTCACAAAGCCTCTTCCCCATCGTTCAGGGCTCTACCTACGACGACCTGCGCGATGAGAGTGCAGAATATATCGCCAGTAAAAATGCACATGGCAATGCCATAGGTGGATTGAGTGTGGGTGAGCCCGCAGAGGAAATGTACAAACATGCCGCAGGCGCTTGTCGCATTCTTCCCGCGGACAAGCCCAGGTATTTAATGGGTGTGGGTACACCATCCAATATTTTGGTAAACATTTCGTTGGGAGTAGATATGTTCGATTGTGTGATGCCCACAAGAAACGGCCGTAACGGCCAAATTTTTACCAGCGAAGGAATTATCAACCTCCGCAATAAGAAATGGGAAAATGTCCATGAACCGCTCGACGCTAATGGCACAAGCTTCGTTGACTCACAATATACCCTCGCCTATGTCCGCCATTTGATTCACAGTAAAGAATCCTTGGGTGCCCAAATTGCTTCTATGCACAACATCAGGTTCTACCTCTGGCTGGTAGAGCAAGCCCGCGAACACATCATTGCCGGTGATTTTGCAAGCTGGAAGAACCAAGTGATTCCTAAATTGGAACAAAGACTCTGAGAAGGTGAGAAAATTGGATTGGTACATATTGCGCAAATTCTTGGGCAGCTTCGTGCTGACCATGGTGCTCATCCTGTCCATAGCTATTGTCTTTGATATCAGCGAAAAATTGGACGACTTCCAAAACGGCGCTAAACTTGACGAAATCATTTTCGATTACTATGTCAACTTCATTGCCTTCTACGGTAATCTCTTCAGTGCCCTAATCCTATTTATTTCCACCATTTGGTTCACCTCGCGCATCACTGCAAACTCTGAGGTTGTTGCCATCTTAACTTCAGGCACCAGTTTTAGACGCTTGCTTCGCCCCTATTGGATCGGCGCCACCATCATTTGTTTGATCAGCCTTGCCTTAAACCACTTGGTCGTTCCGCAAACTAATATCAAACGCATTGCCTTCGAGGAGAAATACGTGACCGGCGTAAACAGACCGATTAATCAAAAGGTTCACCGCCAAGTCCTTCCCGGGCATTATGTCTACTTCGAAACCTTCTCTGGCACGCGCCACAGCGGGTACCAATTCACTTATGAAGTCTTCGAAGACCACAAGCTCACCAGTAAACTCAGTGCAGATTTTGTGCGCCTCGATACCGCCATTGGAAAGTGGCGCCTCGATAACTACCGCTTACGTAAAGTGGATTCCCTCGGGCAAGAGCACATCCTTTCCGGTAGACGTCTCGACACCGCTTTATCCTTTACTTCTGAGCAAATCGCCCCAAAACTCAACTCCATCGCAACCATGAATAGTCGTGAGCTCAGTAAATTCATCGCTCAGGAGGAAATCACGGGCAATGAAAACATTGCCTCCTACCAAATGGAAATGCAACGCCGCTCCTCCTACCCCTTGAGCGCCTATGTATTTGTGCTCCTTGCGGTGGCCCTAGCCAGTCAGAAAAGACGCGGTGGGCTTGGGATCAATATTGCCATTGGACTAGTGCTCAGCGCCATCTATATCTTCACCATGCAGATCTCCCAAACCTTTGCCACCACTGGAATATTGAGCACTGGAGCTTGGCTCGGAAAAACCCTGCTTTGGATCACCATCCAACCGGCCGAATTCGCCATCTGGATCCCGAATATTCTATTCGCAGGTGTGGCGATTTGGCGCTACATTGTTGCTCCGAAATAATTGGACATGAATTTCAAAAAAGGATCACATCTGCGCGACCAGCTCAGCCTGCACTTCATTGTGTTTATATGGGGCTTTACCGCCATCCTAGGTCGCTACATCAGTGTTGATGCAGTCTCCCTAGTCTTCAACCGGACCGCCATGACCACTGTAGCCATCGCCTTATTCATGTTTTGGAAGAAACGTCCATTCCGAGCCTCTTGGAAAGAAATAGGCTTCATGGCCTTGTGTGGCATTCTTATCGCCACCCACTGGATCACTTTTTTTGGAGCCATTAAAATTGCAAATATCAGCCTCACCCTTGCTGGGATTTCCACCGGCGCCTTGTGGTCAGCGCTACTAAAACCATTGCTGGACAAGGGAAAGATTGATATGACCGAACTCCTTCTCGGCGCTATTGTCGTGGTCGGCGTCGTCGTTATTTTCTACGAAACACCGAACGCTGCATACCTGAGTTATTATGAGTTTTTAGGTTTGAAGGTGACCAATTATCAACTCGGTGTCCTCATCGCCCTGATCAGCGCATCACTGAGCGCATCCTTTAGCATATTGAACAAACAATTGGTCGCAAGATATCCTCTCCCTGTCCAAGTCACCTTCTGGGAACTGGGCTTTGCCTTTATCGGCGTCGGCCTCTACGACCTCTTCTTCGGCTCGAACAATCCCATGTCTCTATGGATCACCACAACTAAAGACTTGTACTTCATGGCCATTCTAGCCCTTGTCTGTACGGCCTACCCCTTTATTCAAAGCGTCGAATTACTCAAACGAATGAGCCCATTTTCCGTTATGCTCGCCATCAACCTTGAACCCGTCTATGGCATTGGTTTGGCTGCTATAATTTTCGGTGCACAGGAAAACATGACCCCTACCTTTTACATTGGAGTGGCAGTGATTTTAGCTACCATAATAGCAAATGGAATAATAAAGGCGCAAAAAAGGAAGTCCCTCTCCTAAGGACTTTGTATTTTGCACGACCCATTCAGAATGTAACTATGGACTATCTTTCATTTGAAAAACCTATCGAAGAGCTTGAAAATCAGCTAACAAAAGCGCTCGAACTCGCCAACGAGACCGGTGTAGACATGGCCAAAACCATTACTGATATTCAGCAAAAACTCGACAACGCGAAGAAGGAAATATACAACAACCTCAGCGCGTGGGAGCGTGTCCAATTATCACGTCACCCACAACGCCCCTACACCATGGCCTACATCAATGCTTTAACCCAAGGGGATTTCATCGAAATGCACGGCGACCGTGGTGTTAAAGATGATAAAGCGATGGTAGGTGGTTGGGGAACCATAGATGGCAAGAGCTACATGTTCATCGGACAACAAAAAGGGGTGAACACCAAGATGCGTCAATACCGCAACTTTGGGATGGCTAACCCTGAAGG
>DMCR01000092.1 GCA_003445735.1 Cryomorphaceae bacterium | reverse complement strand
CAATGTATTAATCGTTGAGAAGGGGATGGACGGTTTCGTGGTTGGAAAGAAAGAAGATAAATTAGGTATCCGCGGTTCAGATACGCATACGTTGTTATTTAATGACGTTAAGGTGCCAAAAGAAAATAGAATAGGCGAGGACGGCTTCGGTTTTAAATTTGCCATGAAAACGTTGAGTGGTGGCCGTATTGGTATTGCTGCACAAGCCCTGGGAATTGCACAGGGTGCATTAGATTTAGCGTTGGTATATTCTAAAGAGCGTACCACCTTCGGACAGCCTATCCATGACCATCAGGCTATTGCCTTTAAGTTAGCCGATATGGAATTGAAGATTGAGCAAGCACGCCTGTTGGTCTACAAGGCAGCGTGGTTGAAAGATCAAGGTTTGCCTTATGACAAGGAAAGTGCAATGGCCAAACTTGCAGCATCCGAGGCAGCAATGTGGGTTACTACAGAAGCGGTTCAGGTTCATGGCGGTTACGGTTTCGTAAAGGAATACCATGTAGAGCGTTTGATGCGTGATGCGAAGATTACCCAAATCTATGAAGGTACTTCTGAGATTCAGCGGATAGTAATCTCCCGAGATCTCATAAAAAATAGCTAATTACAGAAAGGGGAGAAGTTGCTCAAGTGCAATTCCACGCGATCCTTTTAATAAGATATGGGCGTCCTTCGGGGCGCCTTTTTCATTCCAATAAGTGGCCAATTCTGCTGCGGTTCTAAAATGTGCACCTTCCCAAGACGTTTGTTCGAAAAAAGCTCCGACGAGGATGCATCGGTCAAACATGCTAGATTCACGAACCTGTTGTACTATTGCCTCGTGCTCTTGTTCAGCTGCTGCTCCTAGTTCAAACATATCGCCAAGAATCAAAATGCCTTCTGGATGCCAATTCACAAAGCTCTCCACTGACAAGGACATGCTAGTAGGATTAGCATTGTAGGCGTCTAATAATACTTTATTATATGTGGTTTGGCGCCATTCGACTCTATTCATTGACGGCACATAGGAGTTGATAGCTTCCACGATGTTTGTAGCGGAAATGCCGTAGTGCAAGCCGAGTGCAACTGCTGCAGCAATATTCGTTTCATTAAAAGATCCGCTGAGTTGACTCTTTATTTGATGTATACGATTCTCATGCTCGAAACACAAGCCGGCAAACTCTCCTTCAGATTTTGATAGCCATTGGTATTGGCCGCTGTGTTGACCAAAGGTGATTGTAGGGCATCCTTGACTCTTCTCAATTTGGATTGGATCATCAGTATTTAATAATACGGATGCGTTTTTGTGGGATTGAATAAAGTCGTACAGTTCGCTTTTGCCTTTAATTACGCCTTCCATGCCACCAAACCCTTCCATATGCGCTTTGCCATAGTTTGTAATGTAGCCCAGATCTGGTTCACAAATGGATGCGAGTAGGGCAATTTCCCCTTGATGGTTGGCACCCATTTCTACCACGGCCAGCTCGGTATCTTCAGGAATGCCAAGCAAGGTCAGTGGCACGCCGACATGGTTATTGAAGTTTCCCTTAGTAGCGTGCACTTTGAATTGGGTAGAAAGTACCGCGTGAAAGAGTTCCTTATTGGTGGTTTTTCCATTACTGCCGGTCAGTCCTATGATGGGGATGCCAAGATGTCTGCGGTATTGTTTAGCACATTCTTGTAAAGCTATAAGTACGTCTTCAACCTGTAAAAGTCTGCTATCTTCTCCGACAGGCTCATCGACGACGGCATAAGATGCGCCTTCAGCCAATGATTGTAGTGCAAAATCATTGCCGTTGAAGCGTATACCTTTTAGGGCAAAAAACACAGAACCGGGAACGATGTTGCGTGTGTCGGTAGATACAGCTTTGCATTGAAGGAAGGCCTCGAATGGAGTCATGATCACAATGAATTAGATAAGGGAAAGTTAGGGTATAAAAAAACCCCGCCGAAGAGGCAGGGTTTAATATTGTTAAAAGTCGGTTTACATTTTGTAACGCTTGAAGTTGTGACGCTTCACTTTTGCTGGGCGTTTGTTGCGTGCTTCTTTCAAATTCTGGAAACCTACGCGATCCATTGCACAACGGAAACCAATGTAGTCTGTACTTTGGTCTTCTTCTAAGAAACGACGGGTACCTGGGCTCAACCAGTAAGCGCGATCTTTCCAGCTACCACCTTTGTATACACGTGTAGTATTTCCGATTAATGACTTATTACCGTAGTCGTACATTGGAGCATCACCTTCCTCAACTGGGTTCTCGTAGTTTTGAGAGCTCTCGTGATCGCCATCTAGGTAATCGCGGTAATCACTTTTATTGTAGTTACGACGCTTCACAGTTTCATCTACGGTGACACTTCGCGTAGGTAATTGACCTGGCAGACGAACGATTACAGTATCGCCATTGCGAACTTCTTTCTGTGGATCTTGTAATACTTCCAAAGAACCAATGTCTTGGTAGTTGCCGTCGAAGTGCTTGAATTCATTTCCGCGGTATCCTCTGAAATCTGTAAGGTCGTATGAAGATACAGGACGGTAAACATCCAAAACCCATTCCGCTACATTCCCTGCCATGTCGTACAAGCCGAAGTCGTTAGGAGGGTAGAAGCGTACTTGCATGGTGATATCTGCTTGATCATTAAGCCAGCCAGATGTTCCCATATTATCACCTCTACCTCTCTTGAAATTGGCTACCATATCACCTCTTTCTTGTTTATCAGGATTGCGTGCGCTATTCCCGTTCCAAGTATACTTGTTTTTATCAACTATGCGATTGTAAATTCTGTGTCCACCGTCTGCATAAGCTGCGTATTCCCATTCTGCCTCTGTAGGCAGGCGGTACTTCGGAAGGAGTATTCCATCCTCAATTCTGGCTGGACGTCCTTCCTTACCATATATACTATTCGGATTTAAATCTTTTAGGCCTTTGTTATTTTGAGCAACATATTCCCCTTCTTTATAGAGATAAACCTCTGTATTAAAGTGATCGGCGTCCATTTGGTCAATGGACTGTTTCAAAATACCCTCTTTGATAAGAATTGATTCATTCACGCGATCCGTTCTCCAAGAACAAAATCGTTGTGCTTGTAACCAACTTACCCCCACCACCGGATAGTAATTATATGCGGGATGACGCAAGTAGTTTTCAACATAATTATCGTTGAACGCTAGTTTATCTCTCCAAACCAAGGTATCTGGCAAGGCACTCTTATAGATTTCTGGATAGTAGTCATAATCGTATACGCGACGGAGCCAATAGAGGTATTCGCGGTAATCTAGGTTGGTCACCTCGTTCTCATCCATATAGAATGAGCTAACAGTTACTCTTCTCGGAGAGTTATTCCAATCTTTTATGTAGTCCTCTTCGACTTGGCCCATCATAAAGCTTCCGCCTTCAATGAACACGAGTCCTGGACCAGTTTCTTGACCTTGGTAGCCCAAGTTAGCTTGGAAACCACCGTTCTTTTTATTATTTATTGCCCAACCAGTTGTATTAGATTCGGGTCCGGCGCAGCTTGCAAGTAATGTTACAGCTACAGTGACAATGGAAAACTTAATGAAGGTATTCATGTAATATAGTTGTTTCGTCTAATTAGAATTTAGGACACTTTAATGGCTTGAGTTTACTCTTGCGTGAGAGGCATGGGAATTTATAACCCAAGCTCACTTCATGAGCACCACCTAAGGTATTGGTCAAATCGCTGATGGTGTAATCATAGCTGTAACCAAAAGTCCAAGGAAGGTCAGGGGGAGTGATTCCTAAAATAAAAATCACAGCATCTGGATTAAAGCTTCCTTGACGGAGAGCCAAACCTCCTGCAATTGGTCCACGAGCGAAGCTCAATCCAGCAGTCAACTGAGACGCCGGTCCTTGCTGTTGGTATACAATGTTAGGAACGAGATAAGACTGTAAACTATTATGTAAGCGTTTACGACCTAAGGGAATATTAGCACCGGCGTGGGCGGTAAATTTCAATGGTAAACGGCTCTGGCTCAGGAACGCTTCGTTCGGTTCGGTTAAGTGGTGCCCCACAATACCGATATACCATCGATCTGTAAAACCTAGCATACCAAAGCTAAGGTCTAAGTGGTTGTTGAAGTTGTTCCCAGGAGGAACTTCACTCGTCGGTAATACGAAACCATAGAATGGATCGATCATATCCGGGAAAGTGAACTGACCCCAATCCAACGTACGCTGACGAAAGGTAGCTTGGAATCCACTCAACAAGGTGAAGTTACGGTTGACTTCAAGGTGATAGCTATAAACGCCACTTACCTCAGTCAAATTTAAAGCACCATTACCTGCGTCATCGCGCAGGGCCATCAAGGCAACACCACCATTTAATTTGTCTACATACTGATCGTATGAAGCCGAATAGGTTTGGTAAACCCCGAGCTCTGGATACTGATTTCTGTAGTTAGTGTGTACTGTAGGACATCTATCTAGACCCGCAAAAGCCGGATTAAGATAGATGGGATTGGCATAATATTGACTGAAATGTGCATCTTGAGCGAAGCTTAAGGTGCTGATGGTCAGTGCTATAGCCACTGTTAATATGCGCGATTTCAATGCGTTCATTGATAAACCTATGTTTTCAAGCAACAAGTATAAGCAAAAAAAGTACGATTTGCACCTGCTTTTCGTTCCTGTTTAAACGCTTTTTATCCGGCTATTGTTGTGTATTACATAGTAGATTTGTGGAAGTGAAAAGAATTGTACTCCTAACATATGTTTTCTTAAGTCCGGTACTTGTATCGGCCCAGATGTCATTTGATGAGGGCACTTATGTCCGATTCAAAACGCTAAACCACCGTATTTCTCCTCCCAAAGGATCAGAAGATCAATATAGTGGCCTTTATAAATTAACGGGTAGCGAGATCATAGACTTAGGCATCCTATCCTCCGGTAATCCTACAGAGTCATTGGAGATTCGTTGCCGCTTAGATGGCGTCCTCTCTCCAATCAATAGAGCTAGCGAGCCTATGGGTGGTGATTTTTCCATTCCATATAGTGTAAATGAATCCATCCTCACTGCAAACACCATCTACTGGTTTTACATTCCGACAAGCTACGATATCACGTACAGTCCTTCAACTGAGACTTCCAATTATTCGGATAATGGCTATTCCGATGCGAAATACTTCTTGGTGAGCGGAGGCAACACCTCTTACCAGCCCATTCCTTCTGAACAAGAATCGGCAGATTCTAATGCCCGATTATTGAACGCGCGCGCTACTTGGATATATGATACAGCGATGTATAATTTAGTAGGTACGGGCCGTCGATGGATGGGAGAATTGTTCGATTTCACTGCGCAACGAGATTATGATTTCCGCGAAAGAACAGCCGGGACCAGCAACACTGAGAACAGCCCTATTCCCGGAACGGATATTAATGTTCAAATCAGAGCTGTGACCCGTGCCAATACTGGTAATACAAGGCTTCGGGTAGAATACGGCAATCAAACCGCCGATATCAATTTCCCTGCAGTTTTAACCGGCAGCGTAAGTAATTTTGTCCAAGAAAAAGTCCTTACCGCTACATTCACGGCAGACCAAGGTTCAACGATACGCATCATCTACGATAAAGTCGGAAATAATTCAGCTGCTATGTGGTTGGATGAAATAATCGTGGATTGGGAAACTTCCTCTCAAAATCAAGGCCCAGCCAAATTCATGGTCAACGCTCCAAGAGGGGCGGATAGTTATTCCTATTTCAGTACAGAGGCCAGTGCAGATTTAGCTATTTTCGGGATAGAAAATAACCGCATCGTTTCTAAGGTCGTTCCAATTATAGCTGGGGCTAACGAAGCACGTTGGTACTCACATGAGGATAAGCTACGTACCTACAAATTTGGTGTAGGATCCATCGATTACGTGATTGACGAGGTTGTGGATTTAAGCAACAGTTCTTCAGCCATGTACTCTGACCTTGGCAATGCTCAAAGCATTGTTATCGCCCCAGATTCCTTGCTCGCAGCCGCACATGATTTAGCAGATTTAGAGCGAACGACTGGCATTGATGCGGAGGTGGTTTCAGTGGAGTACATATACGATGTAATGAACACTGGAAACCCTGATATTGGTGCTATTCGAAAGTTCTTAGTCCGATTATATAACGATTACGAAAAACTGCAATATCTCACTCTCTTAGGAGATGCTTCATACGATTATAAAGGCCAATTACCTGGTCCAAAATCCAACCTCATTCCGACCTACCATACCAATGCAAGCTTTTCCCTTTATAGCTCCTACATCACTGATGATTACTATGGTTATTTGGATCCCGGTGAAAGTGTGAATTGGTTTATGGACGACCTAGATATTGGTATAGGTAGGATTCCCGTCCGCAGCATACAACAAGCCGAACAAGCGGTGGCCAAAATTGAGTATTACCTCTCCGCAACAGAGCGCTTTGGTCCATGGCGCATGAACGCTCTTTGGGTGGCGGATGATGTGGACGACGGTTGGGAAAAGGAGTTTGAAGTGGTACAGGATCGATTAACGAAAGAATTGGATACTATCCGCACCGAACTCAATAACATCAAGATTTATGCGGACGCCTTTTTACAGGAAAGCATGCCCGGATCGCAACGCTATCCCGAGGCGCGTCAAAAACTCTTCCGCGAAGTTGAAAACGGGGCGCTCTTGGTGAGCTACGTAGGCCACGGCGGAGAGGTAGGCTGGGCCACAGAGCGTATTCTACAACTTGAGGACATCAATGCTTGGGAGAATCAAACTGCCCCGCCGGTATTCACCACCATCACCTGTGAATTTGCCAGATTCGACGATCCAAATCGAGTGAGCGCCGCAGAGCAACTCCACCTCAACCCAAACGGCGGTGCCATCGCACTTTTCTCGACCACAAGAAGCGTTTTCGCCACCAACAGTACCTATCAACTCAACGAGTTGCTCAACAGAAATATGTTGTTCCTTGACCAACCGCGATTGGGAGATGTGATTCGCACGACAAAGAACAACAACATCAGCGGCGATAAAATCAAATTCTCGCTCTTGGGAGATGCGGCACTCCCGCTCGCAAGACCCGAGGATGGTTTGGTATTCGACTCCATTAATGGCGTTGCGTGGGATCAGTTTAACGATACGATTAAAGCACTGAATTGGGTCCAAATCAAAGGAAGTATCCGCGACGATAGCGGCCAAACCCTCACCAATATTAACGGTCGCGTTTGGCTTCAATTCTACGATAAGGCGCAGAACGTCCAGACCAAAACTAACGACAACCGTGGTGGCGCCTTCAACTTCACCACCCAAAACAACGCAGTGTTCAAGGGGCAGGCGACTTTGGTAAATGGAGCATTTACCTTTGAATTCCGCGTGCCCTTGGACATTAATTTGAGTTTAGGATCACCGAAGATTAGCGCCTATGCGACGAATTTCGAAAGAGATTTCTGGGGTGCTTCACGTCAACATTTGATCGGCGGTGTTTTCGACGGAGTGATTACCGATACCGAAGGACCGGATGTGAACTTATATATTAATGATACGACTTTCGAGTCGGGCGGCTTTAGCGACCCCGATCCTTTAGCCCTTGGATTTTTGTATGATGAGAGTGGCATTAATGCAGTTGGATTGGGAATTGGACACAACTTAAGCCTCATCTTGGACGGCCAACCGGTCAACGTCAACGACTATTACCAGAGCGCCATTGACGATTTCACGCGTGGCAAGATTACCTATCCTTATTATGACCTCGAGTACGGCGAGCATACCTTGGAGCTGCGTGCTTGGGATGTACTCAATCAATGGGGCTACGATAGCATTGCCTTTGTGGTGGTGGATTCAGACAAACCGGTATTGAACCAATTACTTGCCTATCCCAACCCCTTCCTCGATGAGGTAAACTTCAATCTAAGCCACGACGAGAGTGGGGAAGGCGGAACCCTCGTAATGGATTTAGTCAATAACGAAGGCCGAGTTCTATGGCACAAAGAGGAAAACCTAACCCTCATGGGGGTAGAGACTTCATTGCCTAGTTTTAAAATATCGGAAGTAGAAGGTGGTCGCCCAGGCCCTGGTTTTTACCATATTAGGGTCCAATTCACCCGAAATATTGATGGAAAATCTGCCGCAATACAAGAAAAGCTCATATATATACGTTAAACTTGCGCTGCGACAAGCGTGAATCCAACTATGAAGAAACTCGCATTCCTCTCCTTAGCAATAGTATTTGCCTTCCAATCGAAAGCGCAAAGTAATCTTAAATATAATGTGGTGACTACTGCAGTGCCCATTCTACTGGTCAGCCCAGATTCAAGAGCTGGTGCCATGGGAGATGTGGGTGTAGCAAGCACGCCGGACGGCAATTCGAGTGCATGGAATCCTGCGAAATTGGCATTTTTGGAGGATAAGAAAGCTTCGATGGCTATGTCGTACACGCCGTGGATGTCGAAATTGGTCCCAGATATCGACCTAGCCTATGTCAACTACACAAAAGCGTTGAGCGACCGTCAAGGCATCAGCGCCTCTTTGCGTTACTTCTCATTGGGGGAAATCAACTTCACGAACGAGCAAGGAAACTCGATGGGTACTTTCAATCCTTACGAATTCTACTTTGATGTCGCCTACGCTTTGAAACTCAGCGATCATTGGAGCGCGGGAACGGCATTGCGCTGGATCTATTCAGATATCGCTCAAGGACAAGTGGTTCAAGGTTTACAAACAAAACCAGGTCAAAGTGGAGCGGCTGATCTCGGATTCTATTATCAAGGTGATTATATTAACATAAAAGGCGGCCGTCGTCAAGCTTGGTCTGCAGGTATTGCCTTAACAAACTTGGGCGCCAAAATCGCCTATTCTGAAAGCGGAAATAGTGACTTCTTGCCAACGAATTTGCGCATCGGTGGGGGATACCACTTGGAAATCGACGAATACAACCAAATATCCGTGTATTTGGATTTGAATCGCCTCGTGGTGCCTACACCTCCAGAATTAGGGACCAATGGTGAAATCGTTGCCGGTATGGATGATAATGTTACTCCATTGATGGGTGTCTTTCAGAGCTTTAACCCAGCGGCTAAGCCAGGCGGCTTCGGTGAGTTACTACAGGAAAACATCTACAACTTCGGTTTAGAATATAAATACGATAACTTCCTTTTCGCCCGCGCCGGCTACCTCCACGAGCATAAACTCAAGGGGAACCGTCAATATGTGACGATGGGATTCGGCCTTCAATACAACGTGTTCACCATCGACATGGCTTATCTCATTCCGGCCAGTCCAACCACGCGCTCGCCATTGGAAAACACCCTTCGTTTCTCCATGGCCTTCAACATTGATGGATTCTTAGCACAGTAGGGGGAATTTTTCGATTCTTTCAAAATTCGCCCACTTTGTGATAAAGTGATCAACTTAAAGTACATCTTGTTTTGCTAGGTTGGGTTTTGCGTTAAATTTGTCGCTCATAACACATCGACGACAAATGGCAAAAAAGCGCGTAACAAAAGCTACCTATTTGAAGTGGTACGAAGACATGCTCTTCTGGAGAAAGTTTGAAGACATGTCCGCAGCATTGTACATCCAGCAAAAAATCCGTGGATTCTTGCATTTGTATAATGGTCAAGAAGCAGTATTAGCAGGGTCTGCCTACGCTATGCAAGAAGGTGATAACATGATTACGGCATACCGTAACCACGTGCAGCCTGTCGCATTGGGCGAAGATCCGCGCCGTATTATGGCCGAACTTATGGGTAAGGTCACCGGTACCTCTCGTGGTAAAGGCGGTTCCATGCACATGTTCTCCCCGGACAAAGGATTTTGGGGTGGCCATGGTATTGTGGGGGGTCAGATTCCTCTGGGTGCCGGTTTGGCTTTCGCTGATCAATATAACGGTAAGAAAAATGTTACCCTCACTTACATGGGTGATGGTGCAATCCGTCAGGGTTCTTGGCACGAAACGGCTAACTTGGCAATGCTTTGGAAACTACCGGTAGTATTCTGTGTAGAGAACAATGGCTATGCTATGGGTACTTCCGTAGAGCGTACTGCTAACCACACTGAAATCTATAAACTAGGTTTAGGATATGATATGCCTTGTCGTGCAGTCGACGGTATGGATCCAGTCGCAGTTTACGATGCAGTGTATGAGTCAGCCGAACGTGCGCGAAAGGGCGATGGACCAACCTTGTTGGAAATCCGCACCTACCGTTACAAAGGACACTCAATGTCTGATCCACAGAAGTACCGCTCTAAAGAAGAGGTAGCAGAGTACCAAGCAAAAGATCCTATCACGCTTTGTTTGAATAAAATCAAAGAAGAAAAATGGGCCACTGATGAGGAGATCGCAACCATCGATCAGCGCGTCAAAGATCTTGTGGCGGT
>DMCR01000197.1:4199-4455 GCA_003445735.1 Cryomorphaceae bacterium | reverse complement strand
AAGAATAGAAAGTACGCTGTCCCAACCGTCAATGGAATTTGAACTGTGTACTGGAACACCTATGACTGGCAGCGGACTTACTGAAGCTTCCATACCTGGAAGATGTGCTGCCCCGCCGGCCCCGGCAATGATGGCTTTAATACCTCTTTTGTGCGCATTTTGACCGTAATCCATAAGCTTCTCTGGCGTGCGGTGGGCACTCACGATATCAACTTCATAGGCTAGGCCCAACTCGTCCAATACATCGATAGCTTGT
>DMCR01000197.1:0-3920 GCA_003445735.1 Cryomorphaceae bacterium | reverse complement strand
GATATCAACTTCATAGGCTAGGCCTAATTCGTCCAATACATCGATAGCTTGTTGCATAACTGGCAGGTCTGAAGCGCTGCCCATAATGATTCCGATCATGACTATTTGCTTTTGACCAATATACTATTCTTTGCCCACTCGGCGCGCTTGCGGGCTTCATCTCTATCTTTTGCTACTACTGTGACGTGTCCCATTTTACGGAAAGGACGTGTTTTTGCTTTACCGTAAATGTGAATGTTTACCCCTGGCTCTCCGAGCAACTCGTCGTACCCCTGATACACTACATCACCGCTATATCCTTCTGCACCCACTAGGTTCGCCATCACGCCCGCAGCTTTGAGTTCGGTGGAGCCCAAGGGCAGGTCTAGGACGGCGCGAACGTGTTGTTCAAATTGGCTCGTGTAACAAGCTTCTATGGTATGGTGTCCGCTGTTGTGAGGACGTGGGGCTACTTCATTGACCAAGATCTCTCCATCGGCAGTGACGAACAACTCCACCGCGAGTAGGCCGCATATATCATAGGCTTCTGCAGTGCGGACTGCGATATCATAAGCTTTTTGCTGCATTGCTTCGTCCAAAACGGTAGGGCAGAGTACATACTCCACCTGGTTAGCAGTAGGGTGGAATTCTTGATCGGCGACAGGGAAGGTCTTCACCTCGCCACTTTCGTTGCGAGCGACAATCACACTTACTTCTAGTTCAAAGTTCACAAACGCTTCGAGCATGCCCGGAGCATTAGGGATGTATTGTACGTCTTCTTCGCTGCGGCATACGACCACACCAAAACCATCATAGCCACCTGTGGCAGCCTTCCACACAAATGGGATGGGCCAACGGTCGCGAGCGGCTTCAAATTCGGCCTTGCCTGAGACCATCTCAAAACGTGAGGTGGGGATGTTGTGGTCGGCGTAGAATTGTTTTTGCTTGGTCTTGTCCTGGATGAGCTCGAGGCTATCTGGGTTAGGATGTACCTTCTTGCCTTGGGCGCGAAGGTCTCTCAATGCTTGTACGTTGACGGCTTCAATTTCAATACATACGGTATCACAATCGGCAGCAAATGCCATGACGGTGTCGTAATCTTGAAGAGAACCTAGTTGGAATTCGTTTGCAGCAAACTTTGCAGGGGCATCGGGAGATGGATCGAGCACTTTCGTGCGGATGTCAAATTTACGGGTGGTGTATAGCATCATTTTACCCAATTGGCCCCCGCCTAAAATTCCCAATTTATAATCTGTCGAGAAGATGTTCTTTGCCATTCGTGCCCCATTGTTTGTGGCAAAGGTAATTAATCTGCAGGGTCTATGCGGGCTACCAAGGGAATGGTGTACAATCTTTTATTCCCTAGATCCAGTACGAGTGCTCTTGTTCGGTGGCATTTTTGGTATCGGAAGCGGCGTGTTTTAAAGTTAAATTCATCTCCAGGAGCTAAATCTTGCAATAATACTTCATCGTCTTTGCCATCGAGTTGCAACAAGATGCTTTGTAAGCCTGGATCACCTCCCACAGCGCTTTTCGGGCGTGTAGCATGTTCCAAAATCGCCTTTTTATACACCTCGGGCCAAGGATGTACCTCGGCTAGCGAAATCAATAATGCTCCGAAGCATTGTTTCCACTCTTTGCCGTGTGGAGCAGCCCTGTGGCCGTACTTCTCCCAAGTAATGAGGTGGGCAAGTTCGTGTACAAAGGTGGTCAGGAATTGATAAGGGCCTAAATCCTCGTTCATCGTGATGCTCGAACGCTTTCCGGGCTTCGGTGGCCTGAAATCACCGAGCTTGCTCTTACGAGGACGGGTGATTTTTAGATCAAAATCATAGGGTGCTGTCCAGGCCTCTATCAATGGTAGCACATCACCCGTAGGTAGTAGCGGTTGGATGGTGCTGAAGTCCATTTAGGTCTTATTAAGTTGTTCCACGGCTAGTTCAGTATTCGATTGACAATTGCAATCTCGAGATGTACCACAGCTGCTTAATACATAACTGAACAGGACAATAGAAATAATGACAATTCTATTCATTAGTTAGGAGTTGGTCCTTCAAAGAAACTGTAAATTAGCCATATGATCACTAATTTTTTTGAGGGAATGGGTGCTTATGTGCTCCTGATGACAAAAGTCTTTCGCAGACCCGACCGTTGGCGACTCTTCATGCGCTCTTTGGTGCAAGAGATTCGTTTGTTGGGACTTGATTCCATCAGTATTGTGGTCATTCTAAGTGTCTTCATGGGTGCGGTAGTGACTATTCAAACGGCCTTCCAGTTAAGCGATGACCCGCTGATCCCTACGTATTACATTGCAATGGCAACCAGAGAGAGTATAACTCTTGAGTTCAGTCCTACTGTGGTTAGCTTGATTTTAGCTGGCAAGGTAGGGTCGAATATTGCCTCTAGTTTGGGTACCATGCGAGTTTCAGAACAGATTGATGCTTTGGAGATCATGGGAGTCAACAGTGCAAGCTTCTTGATTCTACCTAAAGTAGTCGCGTTGATTCTTTTTAATCCTGTTCTAATTATAATGTCCCTTTTCCTTGGATTATGGGGTGGAGCTATGGCGGGAGATTTACTAGGTTTGGTTCCTTTTCAGGAGAGTATAATGGGTTACAGGTTGGAGTATATAGTCTTCGAAAACGCTATTTATGGATTAATCAAAGCAACTGCTTTTGCTTTCATCATTGGAAGTGTGAGTGCTTATTCAGGGTATTCAGTTAAAGGTGGTGCTGTCGAAGTAGGTATTGCGAGTACTAATGCTGTGGTTCGCTCGTGTTTAGCAATCATTTTGGCCAATTATTTATTGACAGATTTAATACTCACCTCATGATTCAAGCCAAAGGCATAGAAAAAAGTTTTGGTGAGAACCAGGTACTCAAGGGTATTAACGTCGATTTCATTCAAGGACAAACAAATTTGATTATTGGTCGCTCGGGATCGGGTAAAACGGTTCTTTTAAAGATTATTCTTGGTCTCTTTGAGCCCGATCAAGGCACTATCCATTATGGAGATGAAGTTCTTGGAGAAATGGCCAAAGTACGTCGCAAAACCTTGCGTCAGGAGATTGGGATGGTATTTCAAGGTGGTGCATTGTTCGACAGCATGACGGTGGCGGAAAATATTCGCTTTCCGCTCGAGATGTTTGCTGCCATGACCGAACACGAGAAGGATGAGCGTGTGAATTTTGTGATGGATCGTGTAAGATTGGAAGGCGCAGCGGATAAGTTCCCGAGCGAGATTTCAGGAGGGATGCAAAAGCGTGTGGCCATTGGTCGCGCTATCTCCATGAATCCAAAGTATCTTTTTTGTGATGAGCCAAATTCGGGTTTGGATCCAGAGACCGCTATTGTTATTGACCAATTGATCCAAGAGCTTACTCACGAGTTCAATATGACTACCATCGTCAATACCCACGACATGAACTCTGTATTGGAAATAGGGGATCATGTGATTTTTGTAAAGGAAGGTCACAAAGTGTGGGAAGGAACAAATTCTGAAGTACTGGGTAGTACCAATGCCGATGTAGAAGAATACGTCTTTAAGAGTAAGCTGTTCAAGCAGGTACGCCAAGCATTCCGTAAGTAATAAAATTTGAGCATAAAAAAACCGGGCTCTTCGGAGCCCGGTTCTGATATTTGTGTTAAGCGAGTTAGGCTTATTTGATTGAAATGCGCTCTACAACCTTGATGCCTTCACCTTCTACAGAAAGCAAGTACATTCCTTTTGCTTGAGTGCTTAGATCAATGGTCTTACTATTACCAGCTACGAAGTTTTCGTTAGAGCGGTATACCGCTTGACCTAGGATATCTACAACTGTCACAGTTGCGTTCGCACTTGCGTTCAACTCTACGTTTACAACGCCGTTAGATGGGTTAGGGTAGATAGAAGCTTCTGTTAGAGCCAACTCTTCTGGCCCTATGGTTGAAGTACCAGAGGCA
>DMCR01000149.1:5059-6663 GCA_003445735.1 Cryomorphaceae bacterium | reverse complement strand
CCACCACTAGAATGGCCAGAGCAATGAGGCCGTTGTTTCTGAGTTTAGCATTGCCCTGGATGATGTAATGCGTGGTGGCTACTGCAGCCATGGCGAGGCCGCCTAACCAAACCCCACGAGTGCGGAGAAGCAGTATGGCAATACCGGCAAGGGCAAAGGCTGCAATGCGAACCCACTTGCCCACTGAGCCTTCAAACGTCCCCAAGAAGCCCAGGGGAAGGAGCAGCAGCAGGGTGGCAGCAGCGTAGTTTTTGTGCGTGAACAGTGGGCCTTTGGCTAGATAAATGTTGTTTTCTTGGTAGGCCTCAGCGAGGGACGGAAGGATGCTGAGGGAGGCGATGATTAGGGCGACTTGGCTCCCCATTCCTAAGGCTTGGAGGGCATTGTTTTTGTTCTTTTCGAAGGCAGCTTTAGCGATAAGCATCCAAGCGGCGAGGAAAGAAATGCGCGCAACGAATCCATAGAGCTCACTGGGCGCAGATATTTGACCAATTTTCACCACCGAAAGAACCAGCGCTATGGTCATCAAAGACAAACTGGTGAACCCGCCTTTCATCTCGTTGCGGTACAAGTAAATACCTGCTAATCCGACGAGTGAGGCAGAAGCGAATCGGACCCAAAGACCTATATCTTGACTGGAAGGATCGACGATCAATACCAAGAGGATAGGCACGTAGAAAAGTAGGGAGCGAAGTGGCTTCATGATTTTGGGTTTGCCGTGAAGATAGCAAAAGAATCATTGGCACTTCTGATGTATCTTTAAGGACCCAAATACACCACAGAACCATGGATACCCCAGCTCCATACGTACCAAAAAACAAGGTGCGCATCGTCACTGCAGCTTCGCTCTTTGACGGTCACGATGCAGCCATTAACATCATGCGTCGCATCATCCAAAGTACCGGTTGTGAGGTCATTCACCTCGGACACGACCGCTCCGTTGAGGAGGTTGTGAATACAGCTATTCAAGAAGATGCCAATTCCATTGCCATGACCTCCTATCAGGGCGGGCACATTGAGTACTTCAAATACATGTACGACCTCTTACAAGAAAAAGGCGCCGGTCATATCAAGATTTTTGGTGGCGGTGGAGGCACCATCTTGCCGGAAGAAATTGAAGAACTCCACACTTACGGCATAACACGCCTTTACCACCCAGACGATGGCCGCAAGATGGGATTGCAGGGCATGATCAATGACCTCGTGGAGAAATCTGATTATTTAGTTGGCGAAGAAGTCCCAGGCAGTATAGATGAACTTGCGGCAGCAGATTATGCGACTATCGCACGTTGGATCAGTGCTGCCGAAAATTGCAGCGAGCAACACGCAAAAGAAATAGATCTGATTACGGCTAAAGCCGCAAACATTAAAACGCCTATTCTTGGGATTACCGGAACGGGCGGCGCAGGAAAGAGTTCGATGGTCGACGAGTTGGTTCGACGCTTTACCATGGACTTCAATGATAAGCGTATTGCTGTAGTATCGGTAGATCCTTCGAAAAGAAAGACCGGCGGTGCCTTGTTAGGCGACCGCATTCGCATGAACGCAATCAAACACGATAATGTGTTCATGCGTTCTTTGGCCACGCGCCAAGCAAATTTGGC
>DMCR01000149.1:0-4666 GCA_003445735.1 Cryomorphaceae bacterium | reverse complement strand
TTCTTGAAACTTCGGGCATTGGGCAGAGCGATACAGAAATCTTGGACCATAGTGACGCCAGCTTGTACGTGATGACGCCAGAATATGGCGCCGCGACGCAGCTGGAGAAGATCGACATGTTGGATTTTGCCGACCTCATTGCCTTGAATAAATTTGACAAGCGCGGTGCCTTGGATGCCCTGAGAGACGTAAAAAAGCAATACCAACGCAACCATAATCTCTGGGAGGCAGATCCGGAAAGCATGCCAGTGTATGGCACCATTGCGAGTCAGTTCAACGATCCCGGCACAAATTCACTGTACAAGGCCATCATTGAAATGCTCAATACCAAGGCGAGCGCAGGGTTTGAAAGCAGTTTTACCATTACGGGTGAGATGAGCGAGAAAATATTTATCATCCCGCCGAAAAGTACGCGTTATCTGAGTGAGATTTCTGAAAGTCACCGCATTCACCGTGAGCAAATAAGCGCGCAGATTGAGGTGGCGGACAAATTGTATGCCTTGCAACGTTCTATTGAGACCTTGGAAGATCAAGAGCTCAAAGACGAACTGCAAGGGAGCTATGACCGCATTAAGAAGGATCTTGACCCACACAATTGGGAAAAGCTTCAGCACTGGGAGCAAACCGTAAAGCGCTATAAGGATCCGGTATACACCTTCCAAGTACGCGGTAAGAACATTGACATCAAAACCCACACGGAGAGTTTGTCTCATACACAAATTCCGAAAGTGGCGCTGCCTAAATATCGTAGCTGGGGAGATATTCTTCGTTGGCTATTGCTAGAAAATGTGCCGGGTGAATATCCATATACTGCGGGTATATACCCCTTCAAGCGTGAAGGCGAAGATCCGACGCGAATGTTTGCCGGGGAAGGCGGACCTGAGCGCACTAATAAACGGTTCCATTACGTCAGTTCAGGAATGCCGGCTAAGCGACTTTCAACAGCATTTGATAGTGTCACACTCTACGGTAATGACCCGGATAGACGCCCAGATATTTATGGGAAGATTGGTAATTCTGGAGTTAGCATATGCTGTCTTGATGATGCGAAGAAGCTCTACAGCGGTTTCCGACTCACCGATGCAACTACGTCGGTTTCGATGACCATTAACGGACCTGCACCGATGCTTTTGACCTACTTCATGAATGCCGCTGTTGATCAGGAGTGTGAGATCTACATCAAAGAACACGCCTTGGAGTCCAAGGTGGAGGCCCTAAAAAAAGCCAAATACGACGTCCGTGGTATTGACCGTCCAGCCTATCAAGGAGAGTTGCCGGAAGGCAATGACGGTCTTGGATTGCTTTTGCTTGGAGTTACTGGTGATGAAGTTCTCGATGCCAAAACCTATGGAAAGATCAAGGCCAAGACGTTGAATACAGTGCGCGGCACGGTGCAGGCGGATATTCTAAAGGAAGACCAGGCACAGAATACCTGTATTTTCTCGACTGAGTTTGCCTTGCGTTTGATGGGCGATGTGCAGAGCTACTTTATCGATTGGCAAGTACGCAACTTCTACAGCGTTAGTATTTCAGGCTATCATATCGCTGAGGCAGGGGCGAACCCTATTACTCAGTTGGCGTTCACTTTGGCCAACGGTTTCACCTACGTAGAGTACTATTTGAGCCGTGGTATGGACATCGATAAGTTTGCACCAAACTTGAGTTTCTTCTTCTCGAATGGAATTGATCCGGAATACGCGGTGATCGGTCGAGTGGCACGCCGTATTTGGGCCAATGCTATGAAGAACAAGTATGGGGCCGATGCGCGTTCACAAATGTTGAAGTACCACATTCAGACTTCGGGCCGCAGTTTGCACGCCCAAGAGATTGATTTCAACGACATCCGTACAACACTACAGGCGTTGTATGCCATTTACGACAATTGTAATTCGCTGCATACGAATGCCTACGATGAGGCGATCACTACGCCGACAGAGGAGAGCGTACGCCGCGCGATGGCCATCCAGTTGATCATTAATAAGGAATTAGGCTTGGCGAAGAATGAGAATCCTATTCAGGGTGCCTTCATTATCGAGGAATTGACGGATTTGGTCGAAGAGGCGGTATTGCAGGAGTTTGATCGCATTACGGAGCGTGGTGGCGTGTTGGGTGCGATGGAGACCATGTACCAGCGCGGTAAAATCCAAGAGGAAAGCTTGCACTATGAAATGTTGAAACATACTGGGGAGTTCCCAATTATCGGAGTCAATACCTTCTTGAACAAAAAGGGCTCCCCAACCATTGCTCCTGCGGAGGTTATTCGCGCTACAGTAGAGGAAAAGGAATACCAAATTGGGATGCTTCAGGCTTTACACGAAGGCAAAGCAGAATTGGCCCAAGAAAGTATTTCAAGAATTCAAGATGCTGCCGTTAATAATGCCAATATATTTGAAGAATTAATGGAAGCGTCCAAGCATTGTTCTTTGGGCCAGATTACTAATGCGCTGTTCGAAGTCGGGGGACAGTATAGACGAAATATGTAAATGAAATTACTCTCTTTTAATGTGAATGGCGTTCGCGCTGCTGCCAGTAAAACTTTGATTCAAGACCTTCATCGATTGGATTGCGACGTAGTAGGATTGCAAGAAACAAAGGCCACGCCGGAGCAAGTAAAAGAGGCATTAGCAGATCTCCAGGGCTACCATATTTATGCGTTTAGCGCAGAAAAGAAGGGATATAGCGGAACCGCCATTCTTTCTAAGACCCAGCCGATTTCGGTGGTTATGGGAATTGGTATACCCGAACACGACAACGAAGGCCGAGCGATTACTGCGGAATATGAGGACTTTTACTATGTAACCACTTATGTGCCCAATTCTAGCAGTGGACTAAGGCGTATCGACTACAGAACCAAAGAATGGGATGTCGCGTTTTTAGCTTATTTGAAGAAATTAGAAGAGAAAAAACAGGTAGTGGTTTGTGGCGATATGAACGTGGCGCATCAAGCGATAGACTTGAAGAATCCAAATTCGAATTACAACAAAACACCCGGCTATACGCAGGCCGAGATCGATGGTATGACGAAGATGATTGAAGCCGGTTTTGTAGATTCTTTCCGTACGTTGTATCCGGATACTGTCAAATACAGCTGGTGGAGTTACCGCGGAGGTGCTCGTGCGAAAAATGTCGGCTGGAGATTGGATTACTTTATGGTCAGTGCAGGATTGATGGACCGAGTACAGGATTCACAAATCTTAAATGATGTAATGGGCAGCGACCACTGTCCGGTTATGCTGGTTCTCAAGTAATTATTGCAGCGTAAATTTCGTCGTGCCTGCCTCACAGATGAACAGGTAGGTGCCTGCGCTACAGTGTTCGGGTAGTTTCAATTCACTAGTGCCCTTGGTTTGTGCTAGGGTGCCTTGATCTATAATTTTCCCTTGTACATCACTGATTTGGTATTCAAGATGATCTGCACTCATATTGGTCTCAACCTTTAAGATGCCATGGTTCGGATTAGGAAAGATTTTCAATCCATTGACACTTTCTTCCTCCATACCAATATTAGCGGTATTCATGATGAAGTAGTAACGTGCCAAATGTTGTGGGGTGAAGGTGAGGTTACCGATGCCGAAGTTCCCTAAGGTTTGGTTGCTCACATTGCTTATCACGGCACCGGTCATCCAGCGCATGGTATTGGAGTGGCCTACAGTCATTTGATTTCCTTGTTGACCCTTCAAATCAGCGTCCAAACCTCCATTACTTGTATTTGTGTTGTACTGAAACGTAACCTCAAAAGGAAGAGCGGTGTTAAAGGAAACCGGCGGATCATGCGCGCCTTCGTAGCCTATGAAATAGAAATGGTCCTTGCTTGTAGTTACGCCATCAGGATGCAGTCCTTCCACGATGTGATGCCATACGTAAAAGGTCCCGTGAAGCCCATTGTTAGTTGAGGAGGGAGTGATTTTCACACCGGTTCGCGGCAGGGTAGTGGTGCCATTTAGATCTGACCATTTGAAGGAATCATATATCGAGGTCCCTAGGCTTTCGGCGCTATCATTTACGGAAATCCAATAATCGCTCCCTGCCCCAAGGTCTATGGCGCCGGTATAGTAGGTGCCGTTGGAGGAGATGGCTGGAAAATCTACGGAGGTGCCGAGGCTCACCTTGCCGAGGTAGCCGTTGTTATAGCTGTGCTTGTAGAGGTTTACAGGAGTCGTGTTTTGTGAAGCACTGTAAGTATTTGGAACATGGCCAGAGAGGTGGTGTATTTGCACGCTTTTTTGATTGGAGGCCCAATTCGCATTATTCCCGTAGGTCAGCTCCGCGTGTACACCGTGATAGCCAGGATTATAGATCCAATCGTTCCAAAAATCATCTAAATCTACCCCCGTAGAGTTCTCAAAGGATTCCTTGAAACTGTTCGCGTCGTAGTTTCCGAAGGTGTTGGTGGCGATGAGTTGTTTTACCGCATGGCTGAAAAGGCTATCTCCTAAAAACTCGCGAAGGTTGTGGCCGACCATAGCACCCTTTTGATAGGTATGTGTGCCATAGGTTTGGTTCTGGTTTACCCCACTGAGGGCGAGGTGGCCGCCGTCACTTTGCGCAGCTTGTTTCAGGACGAGGGCTTGGTTGTTTTGAACTGTTTTTACATACTGGGGGCGTCCATATACTTTCTCCTTATAAAAGTGCGAGCCAAATTCAGCAAAGCCTTCGTTGATCCACA
>DMCR01000169.1 GCA_003445735.1 Cryomorphaceae bacterium | reverse complement strand
GTCATCTTTGATTTGGAAGGCTAAGCCAAGGTGCCTACCGAGCATTCTAAATTTCTCAATCTCTTCATCGGATCCTCCGGCACTTGCGGCACCAACCACACAGCAGGTCTCCAACAAAGAAGCTGTCTTTTGCTGAATGATTTCGAAATAAACTTCTTCGGTAATATCCAGTTTCCTTGCTTTCTCTATCTGTAGCAGTTCACCTTCAGACATGGATTTAACAGCTCCACTCACATACTCAAGCAAATTATATTCTTTATTTTCCACTGCTATGAGTAACACCTTAGAGAGTAGATAATCTCCGATGAGCACTGCAATTTTGTTCTTCCACAGTGCATTGATAGAAAAGAATCCTCGGCGTTGGTCGGCATCATCAACCACATCATCATGTACGAGGGTGGCCGTATGCATGATTTCTACCAGTGAGGCACCTATATAGGTTGCATCTGTAACACTGCCTTGGATTTTAGCGCTGAGAAAGACAAGAATGGGACGGAGTTGCTTTCCCTTTCTTTTCACCATGTAGCGCATAACACGGTCTACTAATGGAACATTAGAACTAAGGTGGGCACGGAAACGATCATTAAAGGTCGACATCTCCTGCTTAATTGGCTGCTTTATTGTATCTAGAGTTCCCATCAATTCCAACCTTTCTGTTTACAAATGTGCTCATACGCTTTTTGCACATTTAAGAAGCTTTCCTTCGCCGCCGACTGAGCGTCAGCACCGGCGTCTACAAGGCGGTCAGGATGAAACTTCATTGCCATTTTTCTATAAGCTCTCTTCACCTCCGGCTCAGTCGCTGTATTTGGCACCTCTAATACTTTAAACGCCCAATCTGCATCTTGGTTTTTATGGAACATCGCTTCTATAGAAGCAAAGTCATAAGAATTTATACGTAGGTGTCGGGCAATACGTTTGATTTCGGCCAATTCTTGATTGTGTAAATGACCATCTGCAAGACCAAGCTTAAAAAGAAAATGTATGAGTTGTAGTCGAGTGGCGTGAGTGGTAAAACTGTTGATCTGTGTACATACCTTGGTTAACGGAATAGGCTGATTTACTATGGTTTTAAAGACTTTGAAACTTTCGTTCGCTCTTTCTTTACCAAACATCCCCACGAATTGTTGGCGTACGAAGTCAAGCTCACTTTGCTGAACCTTTCCATCCGCTTTAATCACTCGAGCGGCGAGCACTAATAATGCAATATGAAAATCACTAGGGGATGCTCCCGGTGTTTTTTGACTACGAGGAACCTCTTCTCCATGAACCAGCTCATGCATCATGTTTCCGAAGGCGACTCCTAATAGAGCCCCAATAGGTCCACCTAGACTCCAGCCTAGACCTCCTCCAAAAATTTGAAATAGGCGTTTCATTCGTGGACCAAAGATAGTCTACGCCAGAAATAAATAAACCCTTATCAGGGATTCTTAACCGACTATAATGGTGAAGGTCACAATGCCTGCGATGATCGCAATAACCAATGCTATTTGGCCGTATAGCTGTGTTTTTGACATTTGTGCATTATTTCCACCTCCCAATGAATTATTTGTTGGCATTTGGAATCAGTTTTCTTCCTATGGAATATACTTATTTTTCTTTGTAATTCAAAATCGCACCAGCCTTTAATCAACACATAATGAGCAACTTAAAGCCACAAAAAACCCCGAGAATACTCGGGGTTTGAACAATCTTTTAAAAAGTTTTATGATCCGCATGCAATGCATTCGTCAGCATTGTCAATCGAGCAGGCTATTTTTTCAGCATCAGAAGGAGTGTCATTCATAGTAGCCATGGCTGCCTTCTGGGCTTTAACTCTAGCTTCTATTTCCACTTCTGTTAAAGGAACAGCGGCAGGGGCTTTATCTACCTTATCAACAGTGGCACCTTCGCTAACACCTGGCGTTACATTAGTCTGTGCATTTTTCTTCACGGTAAACTTAATCGCAGATGTTGCAGGCTTAGAACGCAAGTAATACATACCTGTCTTCAATCCTTTCTTCCATGCGTAGAAGTGCATCGAAGTCAATTTACCCATATTTGGAGCTTCCATAAATAGGTTCAAGCTTTGGCTTTGATCGATGAATAGACCACGATCTGCAGCCATATCCAAAATATCACGCATTGATATCTCCCAAACAGTCTTGTAAATGGCTTTTAAGTTCTCTGGTACGCCTTCGATGTTCGCTACAGATCCATTCGAAGCCATTAGAGCATTCTTCATGTCTTCATTCCATAATCCAAGCTCAATCAAATCATGCAACAAGTGCTTGTTCACAACAATGAACTCACCTGAAAGAACGCGGCGCGTGTAGACGTTGGAGGTGTATGGCTCAAAACACTCATTATTTCCAAGAATCTGAGAGGTAGATGCGGTTGGCATTGGTGCCATCAACAAAGAGTTACGAACACCATATTTCTTAACTTCACCACGAAGTGTTTCCCAATCCCAACGACCGCTCAATTCTTTGTCCTTCACACCCCAAAGGTTGTGTTGGAATTTGCCCTTTGAAATAGGTGAGCCCTTGTAGGTTTCGTAAGGTCCATCGGCGATAGCCTCATCTTTTGAAGAGGTCACTGCCGCATAATACATGGTTTCAAATATCTCTTTATTCAAGGCTTTAGCTTCTTCAGAGTCGAAGGCCAAACGCATTTTGATGAAGGTATCTGCAAGTCCCTGAACACCGAGTCCTACCGGACGGTGACGCATGTTTGAATTTCTGGCTTCTACCACTGGGTAGTAGTTGCGATCAATTACCTTATTCAAATTCTTGGTAACCTTGTAGGTCACGTCAAATAGTTTCTGGTGGTCAAACTCACCTTCTTCTGTCACAAACATTGTCAATGCAATGGAAGCAAGGTTACAAACCGCGACTTCATCAGGAGACGTGTATTCGAGAATCTCAGTACATAAGTTTGATGAGCGAATAGTTCCCAAGTTTTGCTGATTCGACTTCAGGTTTGCAGCATCCTTGTAAAGCATGTATGGTGTTCCTGTCTCGATTTGACTCTCCATGATTTTACCCCATACTTCACGAGCTTTCACGGTACGACGTCCACGACCCTCTTTTTCGTATTTGGTATAGAGTTTTACAAATTCATCACCGTGGCAATCGAAAAGACCAGGACATTCGTTTGGACACATCAAAGTCCAATCTTCGTTGGTTTCTACGCGCTCCATGAACAAATCCGGAATCCACATTGCATAGAACAAATCGCGGGCACGCATTTCCTCTTTACCGTGATTCTTCTTCAAATCAAGGAATTCAAATATATCAGCATGCCAGGGCTCTACGTAAATAGCGAAAGAACCTTTGCGCTTACCTCCACCTTGATCCACGTAACGAGCAGTATCGTTGTACACGCGAAGCATAGGTACAATACCATTGGAGGTACCGTTTGTACCGCCAATGTATGATCCTGTTGCGCGAATATTGTGGATGCTCAATCCAATACCACCGGCACTTTGAGAAATTTTGGCTGTTTGCTTCAACGTGTCGTAAATACCGTCAATACTATCTTCCTTCATGGTCAACAAGAAACAAGAAGACATTTGTGGCTTCGGTGTTCCTGCATTGAAAAGCGTAGGAGTAGCATGTGTCATGTATTTCTTGCTCATGAGCTCATA
>DMCR01000021.1:1940-7927 GCA_003445735.1 Cryomorphaceae bacterium | reverse complement strand
ACATTGATGGTTCCATGGTCGGTAGTGATGATCACCGTAAAGCCTTGTTCCCCGGCCCATTGTAATATTTTCAGCAGCGGTGAACCTTCGAACCAGGTCTTGGTGATCCGCCTGTACGCGGCATCATCACTGGCCAATTCCCTGATGACCTCAGTATCTGTCTTCGCATGCGAGAGCGTATCCACAAAATTGTACACCAAGGCGACGAGGTCGTTGTGCTTTTGCTGGTGGATATTGTCGAGCAATTTATTAGCACCACGAAGGTTAACCACCTTGTGGTATTCCATTTTTTTTGAACTTAAGCCCAATTGGCTTAATTGGTCCCTCAACAACTCACCTTCAAACTGGTTTTTCGAACCTTCGGCCTGCTCTTCCACCCAATATTGCGGGCTTTGATTCTTAATTTGCAAGGGCATCTTTCCGGCAAACAACGCATTTCGCGCATACTGCGTGGCGGAGGGTAAAATACTGTTGTAAATGCCTTCCTTCTCGGTCTGGAAATACGGTGCCAAGGCAGGCTTAATCGCCAACCATTGGTCCAACCTCAAGTTGTCCATCACCACAAAGAAAATCTTATTTCCGTTGCGCAATTGCGGTGCTACTAGTCGGTTCACAAGC
Organism: Cryomorphaceae bacterium; assembly: GCA_003445735.1. Lineage (GTDB taxonomy): Bacteria > Bacteroidota > Bacteroidia > Flavobacteriales > Schleiferiaceae > UBA10364. The sequence goes on along the minus strand of DMCR01000021.1, from coordinate 7,309 downwards.
TCATGGGAAAGCATTGGACGGTCCTCATCACGAGTAAACCAATGTTCGTATTCGACCGAAATGAACCTTCCAAAAAGCTCATTAGCCTCCTTCTTCTGGGTCGCCAACACGCTCTTGAGCCCCTCTTCCGGACTCTCGTCAAGTTTCATCTCCCAGCTCAATAATTTCTTGTAAAAATCCGACCACTCCGCCCAGCTATCGAGCTGTTGCATCTCCATAGTCATCTTGCCAAACTCCTGTTGATACCCTCGAACGTTGGCTTGTGTGACCAATTCTTTTCCGTCCAAGATCTTCTTAAGGGCCAACAGAATCTGCATAGGGTTGACCGGCTTGATCAAGTAATCCGCGATTTTCGAGCCTATGGCCATTTCCATGATGTGCTCCTCCTCACTCTTGGTCACCATCACCACAGGCAATTGCGGTTGCATCGCCTTGATTTTTTCTAAAGTTTCCAATCCGCTCAACCCCGGCATATTTTCATCTAAGAACACCGTATCAAAACCGTTCTCTTGCACCATATCTAGGGCATCATTGCCGTTATTACAGGTCGACACAGAATAGCCCTTGCCCTCCAAAAAAAGCAGATGCCCTTTGAGCATATCAATTTCATCATCAACCCATAAAATATTCGGCATAAAATATCGTTTTTAACTATGTTAAAAGTAATGAGGATTGGCCCCGCATTCGCCCCTAGCCTTTGCTATTTTTACCTTTGAGCCAAAACGCAGCAATTTGAGCAGCAAGAACAAAATCATAAACGACCCAATCTACGGGTTTATTACCATTCAAGATCCGCTAATTTACCAGTTGATCGACCACCCCTACTTCCAAAGATTACGCCGCATAAGCCAGCTTGGCTTGACCTACCTCGTCTACCCAGGGGCCTATCACACCCGCTTCCACCATGCCATCGGCGCGATGCACCTCATGGGCCGTGCTATCTATACCCTTCGTCAAAAAGGACATGAGATTACTAAGGAGGAGGAGCGCGGAGTAAAGGTTGCCATCCTGCTTCACGACATCGGCCATGGACCATTTTCACACGCCCTTGAGCACACGCTTATCCCTGGCGTGAGCCATGAAGCCTTAAGTTTGAAGATAATGGAATGCCTCAACGAAACTTTCGGAGGCCAATTAACCACTGCCATCGATATCTTCACAAACAACCACCCTAAAGCCTTCCTGCATCAGCTCATCTCCTCGCAGCTGGACATGGACCGCTTGGATTACTTACGCCGCGACTCTTTCTACTCTGGTGTGACCGAAGGAAGTGTCAACTCTGAGCGTCTGCTGACCATGCTCAATGTCAAAGACGACCAGCTCGTAGTGGATTCCAAAGGGATCTACAGCGTCGAAAAATTCCTGGTCGCCCGCCGACTAATGTATTGGCAAGTCTACATGCATAAGACCGTACTCAGCGCGGAATTCATGCTGGTGAATATTCTTAAACGCGCCACACACATAGCGGAAAAAGGCGATCAACTTCCAGGTACGGCTGCCCTACGCCACTTCTTGCATACAGATTATACTTGGGACGACTTTGAAGAAAACCCAGCCATCCTCGACAAGTTCCTTGAACTGGATGATTTCGATGTAATGAGCGGTATCAAGGATTGGACTACGCACAGCGACGTCATCCTAAGCCAGCTTAGCCGTCGCATCACGGAACGTAACCTTCTGAAAATCCGCATCCAAGCAGCTCCGTTCGCACCGGAATCCGTCGAGAGACTGCAATCTGCGATCCGTGAACAATACAATTTTACCGAAGGAGAAGAGGCTTACCTTTTTATCGAAGCCAAGGTAAAAAATCACGCCTACAACGATCAAAAAGGCCACATCAACCTCCTCTACAAGGACGGTCATACGAGCGATATAAGCCAAGCTGCAGATCAAATGACCATAAAAGCTTTAAGCGAACCGGTAGAACGGCACTTTATTTGCTTTCCAAGAGAACTCAAACACTTGATATGATACACGAGGCATTGACATTAGGAGCCATTTGCGCCAACCTCCAACTGCCCTGCCCTCAAGGACAAAAAGACCAGGTCATCACCGGTGTTACAACCTTACAAGAGGCAGGCCCTGAAGATTTGAGCTTCTTGAGCAACCCGAAATACGTCGACCAAGCCAACGCCTCCAAGGCCGGTGCTATTTTCGTAGGTGAAAAAGTGGAGCTCACCAACACCACTACTACCATTGTTCGTGCCAAGGACCCTTATTTGAGCTTTGCCCTTCACCTTCGATTCATTGAAGGAAAGTTCTCAGAAACCAAGGGTCAGCACCCTTCCGCCATCATCGACACTAAAGCCGAAGTGCATGCTACAGCTATTATAGAAGCCGGAGCGATCATTGAAGAAGGGGTCGTAATAGGTGCCCATAGCCGCATAGGCTCAGGTGCAAAAATTTTGCACGGCTGCGTCATCGGCGAACACACCACCATCAAGGCGGGTGCAGTCATTGGTTCTGAAGGTTTTGGCTTCGCACCCGACCAACAAGGACACTATCATCGCATTCCACAATTGGGGATTGTGCGCATTGAAAACAACGTTAGCATAGGTGCCAATACCACTGTAGACCGTGCAGCCCTAGGCGAAACCGTCATTGAAGAAGGCGCAAAAATCGATAACCTCTGCATGATTGCTCACAATGTTAGAGTCGGCGCACACACCGTTATGGCAGCACAGACAGGTATTGCAGGCTCTACAACCGTAGGCAAACACTGTATGATTGGGGGCCAAGTAGGCATCATTGGACACCTCACTATTGGGGACAATGTCAAAATATATGCGCAGACTGGCGTTATGCACGATGTTCCGTCGAATAAGACTATCTTTGGCTCGCCGGCTTTAGAACACAGACACTTCTTGAAATCCTTTGCAGCGTTCAAGAAACAAGGCGAATAACTTTATGAAGCAACTCACACTTTCTTCTTCCATATCATTCGAAGGAACTGCCCTTCATACAGGAGAAACCGTTCACGTAACCCTTAACCCCAGCGACGTCCATAGTGGTATTGTGTTTGTTCGTACGGACCTCGACAATGTTGAGATCCCAGCAGATGTGAAATTCGTGAACCGCACTAATCGTCAAACCATCTTACAAAAAGGCGATGCCTCTGTTGGTACCGTAGAGCATTTGATGGCCAGTCTGTATGCATTAGGTATCGATAACTGTCGTATTGATTTAGATGGTAGCGAGATTCCAATTCTCGACGGAAGTGCGGCTCCACTGGTGGCCTTAATTGAAAAAGCAGGTATTACTGAGCAAGACGAGGATAAAAACTACTTCGTTCTCGAGGAGACCTTTACCTATAAAAGTGAGGACGGCAGTGAAATCATGGCCATCCCAAGCGAAGAGTTCGAAGTCACTGCACTTATTGACTACGGCAGCTCTGTACTAGGGCCACAACATGCCCACCTAGATAAGATGGTCAACTTTGGTGAAGAGATTGCCAGCGCGCGCACCTTTAGCTTCTTAAGAGAGCTTGAGCCACTGCTCGACCAAGGACTAATCAAGGGTGGAGACCTCAATAATGCCATAGTCTATGTGGACCAAGAAATCGCTCCTGCGACCTTGGAAAAACTCAAAAAAGCATTTGACCGTGAAGATGTCCAGGTCACTCAAAACGGTACCCTCAATAACGTTCAATTACGCTTCTCGAACGAAGCCGCACGCCACAAACTACTGGATGTGGTTGGTGATCTCGCCTTGATCGGCCGACCACTAAAAGCCCGCGTCATGGCCACCAAGCCGGGGCACGGGATCAACGCAGAATTCACGAAGGCCTTAGCCGCCAAAATCCGCAAGGAGGAGAGCAAGCCGCGGCCGCCAAAATACGATCCAACCGCCATCCCAGTGAAAACTGTGGAGCAAATCATGGACCTCATCCCACACCGCTCACCGTTCTTATTGGTTGACAAGATTATTGAACTAAGCGACTCTCACGTAGTAGGTGTAAAGTCGGTAACCATGAACGAGCCTTTCTTTATCGGACACTTCCCAGGATCCCCAGTGATGCCGGGCGTTCTACAAGTAGAGGCTATGGCGCAATGTGGAGGTATCCTTGCCTTGAGCACTGTTCCAGATCCTGAAAATTACCTCACCTTCTTCATGAAGATCGACAACGTGAAATTCAAGAAGAAAGTGGTTCCTGGAGATACGCTGATCTTCGACCTCAAACTCATCACGCCTATTCGTCGTGGTATCGTACACATGCAAGGAAGAGCATTCGTAGGAGATACCCTGGTAAGCGAAGCAGAACTAATGGCGCAGATTACTAAATAATGATTCACCAACTTTCCTCTGTTCACGCCGACGCGCAGTTGGCTGCCGGTGTTGAAATAGGTCCGTTCACGACTATTTCAGAGGATGTCATAATTGGTGAAAAAACTTGGATAGGTCCAAATGTGACGATTATGCCCGGTGCAAGAATTGGGGCCAATTGCCGCATCTTCCCTGGAGCCGTCATCTCAGCCATCCCGCAAGATTTAAAGTTCGAAGGTGAATCCAGCACGGTGGAAATAGGCGACCGCACCACCATCCGTGAGTGCGTCACAATCAACCGCGGTACTAAGGCCTATGGTAAAACGACCATCGGAGCGGATTGCCTCATCATGGCCTATGTACATATCGCCCACGATTGTATCATCGGGAATCAGGTCATTTTGGTGAACTCTGTAGCTCTTGCGGGACACGTCGAAGTAGGAAATTGGGCCATTATATCTGGTCTATCCGCTGTTCACCAGTTTGTAAAAGTTGGTGCCCACGCTATGATTGGCGGTGGTGCCATGGTGCGCAAAGATGTACCTCCGTTCATCACCGCAGCCGGGGAACCCCTCGCCTACGCCGGCGTAAATTCCGTCGGCCTCAAACGTCGCGGCTTCACCACGGAAGAAATCCTGGAGATCCAAGACCTCTACCGCATCATCTACCAAAGCGGACGCAACATCTCCCAAGCTGTTGATCGCATTCGCTCAGGCTTTACCCTAAACGATCGTGTGCAAGCCCTTTTGACCTTTATAGAGCTTAGTGACCGAGGATTAATCCGCAAATAATTCCCGCAATGCTTGTCCTGAAAGACCTTCAAAAGAAATTTGGGAAGCAGCATGTCCTGCAGCACATCACCCATACCTTCTATACAGGCTCAAAAACCGTCGTCCTCGGATCCAATGGCTCAGGAAAATCTACCCTCATCAAGATCCTAAGCGGTGCCCTCGAAGCCACCGATGCACCACCCAGCGCCAACTTTACGGGCCGTGAGATCCCTGCAACCGAATTGGGCCAAGATTGTACCATTGCCGCACCCTACGTTGCTCTCAACCCTATGTTCTCCCTAGCCGAGACCCTAGTGTTCCACCAAGACTGTTGCC
>DMCR01000021.1:0-1648 GCA_003445735.1 Cryomorphaceae bacterium | reverse complement strand
CCCTAGCCGAGACCATAGCGTTCCACCAAGACTGTTGCCCTTTCCTTCCCTCGTTCGACTCCAATCTTTGGGTGGAAAAAGCCGGGCTCACACCCCACTTATACAAACGCCTGTCAACCTTCAGCTCCGGCATGCTGCAGCGCGTGCGCCTCATGCTCGCTATTGGCTCGGATCGACCGCTACTACTACTAGATGAACCCACCAATAATTTGGATAAGGAAGGGATCCAATTCTACCAAGACCTCATCCAACAATTCACCTCAGAGAAAACTGTCGTTGTGGCCAGCAACTACATCGACGCCGAATATGCCTTCTGCACCGAACAACTCATTTTAGAAAAACACTACTAAAGCCCGGAAGACCTATCTTTGGGCAAAACAAAAAACAGCATGGCAAGTACGTCAGATATTAAGAACGGAATGTGCATCAATTTCAATGGTCAGCCTTTCCAGGTCATCGAATTCCTTCACGTAAAACCAGGTAAAGGAGCCGCCTTCGTACGCACCAAGATCAAAAACCTTGAGACTGGTCGTGTCTTAGACAATACTTTCCCTGCCGGTTCTAAAATTGAAACTATTGATGTAGAAACTCGTCAATACCAGTTCTTATACAATGACGGTACAGACTACCACTTCATGAATACCGACAACTACGAGCAATTAACATTCGCCAAAGAGCTAATCAACGCTCCTGATTTCCTAGTAGACGGTATGATGTGTCTTGTCTTGTTCCACGCCACGGAAAATAGGGCAATGGCTGTGGAGCTTCCTCGTACAGTAAACCTGAAGGTTACATACGCAGAACCTGCAGTCAAAGGAAACACTTCTACGAATGCTATGAAAACCGTTACGGTAGACGGTGGTGCACAGGTACAAGTTCCTCTTTTCATCAAGACCGACGAAGAAATCGTTATCAACACTGCAGACGGTTCTTATAAGGAGCGAGCAAAGTAACTCTCAACAACACTCTGAAGCAGAAAACCACCGCAAGCGGTGGTTTTTTTATTTGTTATAGGCAGGGCGCCTAAATTGATCTAGAAAAGAGTTTCTAAGATGGTATAAACTACAATGAACAGGAAGAACAGCCACATCCCTATGGCCAGCTTGCCCCATTTGATGTTTTTACCCTCTTCTAAAACATCGACAATACGTTCTTCTAATTCTCCTAACCCAAGGGCTTCATACTTTTCATGCGACGGCTTTTGGTAATCTAGGATTTCTGGAGTGAGGTAATAGCAATTATCCCTTTCATCAAATTCCAACCAATCCTTCTTCAATTCACAGCCATGCTCTCGCTCGAAAGCCTGCTTTTCTAAACGAGAAATGGAGCGATCGCCAAAGTTCTGTTGTAAGGTAGGAATGATGCTTTCTTTCATGGGGTAAAAATAACCACCTCCTCATACTATGCCATAAAGATCTGTACGGAGTTAGGAACTCTTAAATTTAGGATATAAAAAAACCCGCGCCAGAGGCACGGGTTTTACTCAGCTATTACATATCATTAGCTATCCCACCACAAACGGTAAGTAGTTGTTACACCGAATTTATCGTCCGGATCCGCGGTAAGCGGCATCGGAACGTTATCCGCGTTGTACAAGTACTCTCCTTCTGGATAAGGCATACGGCGAGGAATATCACTCAAGTTGGCA
>DMCR01000062.1 GCA_003445735.1 Cryomorphaceae bacterium | reverse complement strand
TTTAGTTATCGGGAAAACGAGCCTATTGATTTCCAACAAAACAGCTACACGACCAATCTCAGCTCAATATTAGCCTTTTATGCCTATATCATTATTGGCGCAGATCGGACTACTTTTAGAGCCAATGGCGGTGATCCTGAGTTTGCCATCGCTCAAAGCATTGTAACTATAGCGCAGAGTGGTGGTGGGGCGAGCGGTTGGAAAAGCTTTGACGGTACAAAGAATAGATTTTGGATTGCAGACCAACTCAATAGCCCTGTGTTTGAGCCAGTTAAGGAATGTTGGTACCTCTACCACCGTCAAGGTCTAGACCGAATGTACAAGGTAGAGAACCACGAACTGGCCTTATCCACCATGAGTACTACTCTTCAAAAGCTACAAGAGCCCAATCAAAAGCGTCCAAACAGTTGGCTTTTAAACATCTTCTTCGATGCGAAACACGGGGAAATAGTCAATGTGTTTAGTACAGCATCCTTATTGGGTATAGATACAAAGAATCTTCAATCTACTCTGGAAAATATCGATCAAACCCATTCTAGTGAGTACGCAAATCTTGGTGCTAAGAAATGATTACACGCCTGAGCATATCGAACTTCATTCTTATAGACACTCTCGACATCGAAGTAGGACAGGGGATGACTGTATTGACTGGTGAAACAGGAGCGGGTAAAAGTATTTTACTGGGTGCCTTAGGTGCTGCACTCGGAAATAGAATGTCATCAAAAGGTCTATTGAAGGATCCTAGTAAAAAGGCAATAGTAGAGGTGAGTTTCCAAGTTTCTGAAGACATGCGAGACATATTTGAATCAAAAGACTTCGATTACGAACCGACCACAGTCTTCCGCCGAGAGCTTTTACCCACTGGTAAATCACGAGGTTTTATCAATGACACCCCAGCAAAGAGCGCCCATCTAAATTTCTTTGCATCACTATTGGTCGATATCAATAGCCAGAGCGATAGTGGCCTTTTACAGAATGTTCAAAAACAACTAGGTCTGATAGACAGCTTCGAATCTGTGGAAGTCGAGCGGGCTGCATATGCTGCTGCATTTAAGGAATGGAAGGATTGTTTAAAGGAATTAGACCTGCTTCAATCCTCCAATGAGGAGAACGATCTGGATTACCTCGAATTTCTGTACCACGAGCTCGACAAGGCTAATGTCAAAAAGGGGGAGGTTAGCACCATTGAAAATACACTTGCGAGGGTAAAGGATCAGCACAAATATTCAGAGCGCATTGAGGAATTGAATCAGCTTTATACCAAGGAAGGTGGAGTAATGGACCAATTATTTACGCTTGAATCCAAACTTCAACGCCTGGCCATTGACCAAACTGAATTCGAAAACGAACTTATTGAACTACAATCTGTGATCACAGTATTGCAGCACTTGGAAAAGTCTACAGCCCAAAGAGTTAGTGCCCTCAATCAAGAGGTGGATGTAAATGTCCTTCAGGAGCGACTTTCAAAAATAAAAGCCCTAGTTCGTAAACATAAACTACTTGATGCCGATGATTTAGTTGACAAATTCGATGAGCTTGCCGGACGCATTCATGCCATAAATCATAAGAGCAGTCGTATTAAGGAACTTACTTCTTTGATTAGAGATTGGTCGCTTAAGGTTCAAGAGTTAGGGAATACCCTTCACGTGTTGCGAATTAAGGCCTCCACAAAAATTCAGCAGGCTCTAACTGAGTCTTTGGCTAGTGTTGATCTTCCAAAAGCCAGGCTAGAATTGGCCTGGGAAGAAATCTCGCCAACCATTTACGGCTGTTTCAAGCCTGTTTTTAAGTTTTCCGCGAATCCAGGCACTTCTATGGAAGTGTTGTCAAAAGTGGCTTCGGGTGGAGAAATGAGCAGGGTAAAGCTGGCATTAAAAAGTGTACTAAGCCAAAACATGAGTTTGAGTTGTCAGATCTTTGATGAGATAGATACTGGGGTTAGTGGTTCTACGGCCGAACGTTTGGGAGCTTCGATGAAAGCTCTTTCTAAGCGTCAACAGGTCCTTGCCATTACACACTTGCCACAAGTTGCCGCCTACGGTGATCAGCACTGGAAAGTGGATAAAGCCCAATCCGATACGACAACAATTACTTCGGTTACCTCGCTAAACGACTCAGAAAGAGTACAGGAGGTGGCTCGCATGCTGAGTGGAGCGTTAATAACAAATGCCGCTCTCAAGCAAGCAGAGGTATTGTTGTACCGCGATTAAGACTATTTTAGCGGTTCAAATCAACGCGAATAACTATGTCAAATGGACTATTGAGTGGTAAATGCGGTATCGTTTTTGGCGCTCTTAATTCAGATTCTATCGCCTGGAAAGCTGCAGAAGCAATTCACGTACAAGGCGGTAAGGTAGTATTGACCAATGCACCTATTGCCATGAGAATGGGCGAGCTCAACGGATTGGCTGAGGCCATCGATGCTCCGATCATTCCAGCAGATGCCACGAGCATGGAAGACCTAGAGAAACTTATTCAAGGCGCCATGGACCATTTTGGAGGTAAGATAGATTTCATCTTACACTCTATTGGTATGAGTGTTAACGTCCGTAAAGGCAAGCACTATACAGATTTAAATTACGACTGGTTGCAGAAGGGATGGGACGTTAGTGCCGTGAGCTTCCATAAGGTGATGCAAACTGCATGGAACCTAAATGCTATGAATGAGTGGGGATCTATCCTAGGTCTTACATACATGGCTGCGCAACGTACGTTCCCAGATTACAACGATATGGCTGATAATAAGTCATACCTAGAAAGTATCGCGCGCAGCTTTGGTTACCACTGGGGTGTTAAGAAGAATGTTCGTGTAAATACCATTTCTCAAAGCCCAACGCCAACGACAGCAGGTAGCGGTGTAAAAGGTTTCGATGGATTTATCGCCTACGCTGAGAAAATGTCACCGCTAGGCAATGCAACTGCCGAGGATTGTGCTAACTATTGTGTGGCCATGTTCTCTGACTTGACCAAGCGAGTTACCATGCAAAACCTATATAACGACGGAGGTTTCAGTAACATGGGGGTTAGCGATCTAGTGATGGCTCAATTCATGGAAGGGGAGGACTAATATCCAAGGTCATATAATCAAAAAGCCACCCTCATGGGATGGCTTTTTTGTAGAAATCAAATCCTGCCTTGGGAAATTCTTTGAGAAGCTCGAAGCCTTCTGGAGCTTTTTCTCCACGTACATTTAAGTACAGATCTTGAGGTGCCTCGCAGAGTTGTATCTTCTCATAACGCGCCGCAATCGCTGCCCACTTCCATTGAGAGGGCAAATGTGCCACCTGAATGGAAGATTCCGGGTAATCAACAGAAATGATTTTCATAGCTTTAATTGCGTGCTTGTCACGGGAAGGACTCTTGCTGAAGTATATACTCAATCCTATAGCAAGGATCCACGTACTGAGGTTAGTGATCGTCAATCTAATGACCCATTTTTTTCTCTGAATACCCCAGGGCCATGGGTTTTGTTCCATCAATATTGCAAAACCTAGCATCCAATATGCCATTGCAGGCATAAAGTAGTAATGGTGCTGACGGTCCATGAAAAGGAATGGAATGGTAGCACACAATGCAATAATGAAGAAGAATGCAGATTCGCGACGCATCTTATAGCTTGCCTTCTTCCTTATCACGAGGAGAGAGAGCACTGTAATCGGAATTATAAATTGTTTTCCTATAGCCCATAGGCTATCACTCACGGAGCCCGCTTGCTCGCGGAAACCCCCAAGTGTTGGCATTAGCTGTTTGTTCAAGTAGCCTTCGAAGAACTTAGTGAAATCGGGCACATATAAATATGAGTAACTGAATAACACGCTAAATGAAATGATCATTACCATTCCACTCCAAAGACTTGCCTTACGGTGCTCCGGGAATAATACTGCTAAAACCGGAAGTACCATAATGACAAATGCGCCTACTGGACCTTTAACACCTAAGGCTATGTACAATAGCACACCGGCAAGGGCACTCCAAAAGTAATTTCGCTTCAAGGTTCCTTCGATAAGCAACCAAGTGACTGCTATGGCAGCTGCATTCAATGGTGCTTCCAACATGTTGTTCTGGTGCACCCAAATTACTCCAGGAGTAATGGTCCAAAGTAATTGGGGAATCCAAGCGCGGTGCCCTGCTGCGATGAACAGGGACCATAATCTGCGCATCATCAAAATGCTTAGACCATAAAGAGTGTATGCATAGAATCTGTCGACCCATGCTTGATCGCCAAAGAGACGGTAGTATATGCTGTGTATGCCAAATGAGAATGGCGGGTGCTCGTAAAATTCTGGGTGAATATAGGCTGTGTAATGTGGTGCCCAAAAGGTTCCCAATCCTTCCTCAAGGTTCCTTGCAATAGTCGCATAGGTTAATCCATCGAAAAACATTCCTTTGGTAAATAGTAAGGGGAGTAGTAATAATGCTGCTACTGCCCAAGAGAATTGGTTCAACCTATTATTAATGATATGACTCATCAGAATTCGCTTTTCAGATGGAACTTAATCTTATCGAACTTTTCTTGCGCCATCTGCAACGAAAATTGGGAGTCTGCCAAGAATACAAGGCGACCAAACTTATCCTCCGCAAGGTAACGTTGTTTAAGGGTACTGAACTCGGCTAACTGTGAATCATCACTGCTGTCGATCCAACAGGCCTTGTACGCCGTGAAAGTCTCATAGCTGCATTTTGCGTTATACTCGTGCTCCAATCTATACTGTATGACCTCGTATTGAAGGGCTCCTACCGTACCGATAATCTTGCGGTTGTTTTGCTTCAAGGTGAACAACTGGGCCACACCTTCATCCATTAATTGGTCAATGCCCTTAGCCAATTGCTTTGCCTTCAGCGGATCATCATTATTAATGAAGCGGAAATGCTCAGGCGAGAATGACGGAATACCAGTAAAGTGCAGATCTTCCTTTATGGTCACAGTATCGCCAATTCTGAAAGAGCCGTTATCTGGTATACCAATAATATCCCCGGGGTAAGCTTCATTAATAGTACTCTTCTTCTCTGCCATAAAAGCAGTAGGAGCGCTTACTCTGAAAGTTTTGCCAGTTCGAGTATGGGTGTATTGCTTATTTCGCTCGAACTTGCCGCTCACCACCTTTAAAAACGCAATTCTATTCCTGTGGTTTGGATCGATGTTCGCGTGGATTTTAAAAACAAAACCACTGAATTCATCTTCTTCAGGATGCACTAATCGTTCCTCTGCAGCTTTAGGCTGGGGGAATGGTGCGATTTCTTGAAAGCAATCCAACAGTTCTCTCACACCAAAATTGTTCAGGGCCGAACCAAAGAACACTGGACACAGCTCACCGTTCAAATATGATTCCTTATCGAATTCCGGATACACAGCTTCTAAGAGTTCCACATCATTGCGAAGCTCGTCAGCTGCCTCAGCACCCACAATCTTATCCAAAGTAGGGTCCATAATATCACTGACGGCCACCCCTTCGGTAATCTTTTGCTTATTCTCACCATTATATAAATGAAGATTGGATTCCCACTTATTGTATACCCCACGGAATCGTTGGCCCATTCCTATAGGCCAAGACATTGGGCAAAGGGTAAGCCCTAGCTTCTGCTCTACCTCATCTATTAGGTCAAAGCCATCTTTTCCTTCTCGATCCAATTTATTGATGAAGACGATAATGGGAGTGTCTCGCATGCGGCACACTTGGACCAATTTTTCTGTTTGTGCTTCTACACCCTTCGCAACGTCAATGACTACGATAACGCTGTCACAAGCCGTCAGTGTTCTATAGGTATCCTCAGCAAAGTCTTGGTGACCGGGTGTATCTAGAATATTGATTTTCTTATCCTTATAGTAGAAACCCATAACAGAGGTGGCTACAGATATACCTCTTTGTTTTTCTATCTCCATAAAATCTGAAGTAGCTGCTTTTTTAACCTTGTTGCTTTTTACAGCACCGGCCTCTTGAATAGCTCCACCAAATAGTAGTAGTTTCTCCGTCAACGTAGTCTTTCCGGCATCTGGATGAGATATAATACCAAAGGTTCTACGCTTTTGAATTTCAGATTTTATGGACATCCTTTAAGAATTAGAGTGCAAATATATCAAAGGGAAACTGCCTCTTGTGCGGAAATTTAGTATACTCACACTCTTATTCTTAAACCTTTAGCCATTCTAAGTGTTTATCCAACGTGGAAAGTAGGTATTCGATTAAAGATTTAGAACAGCTGAGTGGAATTAAAGCCCACACGCTCAGAGCATGGGAACAACGCCACAAGTTGATCAACCCAAAGCGTACCAGTACTAATATTCGCTTTTATGGTGACGATGATTTACGCACCATTCTCAATGCCTC
>DMCR01000006.1 GCA_003445735.1 Cryomorphaceae bacterium | reverse complement strand
CGATATGAGAGGGGTTATGGTCCACTTTGATTCGCGTCCCACCTCTCAGTTCAACCTCGAAAAGCTATCCTCAGGTACTTATCTTCTAAAGATAATCCAGCGGAATGGTACTTCAATAGTGCGTATTGTCAAGAGTTAACGACCTTTGCGCCAAGATTGACATCGACTTATGAGTAATATCGTTGCCATCGTGGGCCGCCCAAATGTGGGCAAAAGCACACTATTTAATCGTCTGATCCAGCGTCGTGATGCTATTGTAGATAGCGTTGCGGGGGTGACACGCGACCGTCATTATGGAAAGAGTGATTGGAATGGAAAGGAGTTTTCAGTCATCGATACCGGTGGTTATATCGAAGGTTCGGAAGATGTTTTTGAAGCAGAGATCCGTCGCCAAGTAGAATTGGCCCTTGAAGAAGCCACAGTAATCCTATTCGTGCTAGACCTTCAAGCGGGGTTGACGGAATTTGATAAGATTATTGCCGGCATGTTGCGCAAAACCGAGAAGCCTGTGGTGTACGCGGTGAACAAGGTGGACAACAGCATGCAGGAATTAGATGCCGCAGAATTTTATGGTTTGGGCATCGAAAAATACCACACCATCTCTGCCGTGAATGGCGGGGGTACCGGAGATTTGTTGGACGGGCTCGTGGAGAACATGGATGAAAATCCTGTGGACGATTATGAAGACCTTCCGAAGATGGCCATTGTGGGTCGTCCTAATGCTGGGAAGAGCTCTATTGTTAATGCTTTGTTTGACGAGGAGCGAAACATCGTCACTGAAGTGGCAGGTACGACTAGAGATACCGTAAACACGCGCTTCAACAAGTTTGGTTTTGATTTTATGTTACTCGATACGGCGGGACTTCGCAAAAAGGGCAAGACCATGGAGAACCTAGAATTCTATTCTAACATGCGCTCGATTCGCGCCATTGAGCATGCGGATGTGTGTATGATGGTGGTAGATGCTACGCGTGGGTTTGAAGCACAGGATCTGGCCATCGTTTCGTTGGTGGAGAAGAACAAAAAAGGCTTGGTGGTCGTGGTGAACAAATGGGATTTAGTGGAGAAAGAAACCAATACCGTTCGCGATGCTGAAGCGCACATCAGAAAGAAATTGGAACCCTTTACAGATTTTCCTATCATCTTTACCAGTGCTTTGACTAAGCAACGAGTATTGAAGGCTTTTGAGGAAGGTGTGAAAGTCTACGAGCGTCGCAAGCAGCGAATTTCTACGAGCAAGCTTAACGATACGATGCTGGACATCATCAAAGGATATCCGCCGCCGGCAGTAAAAGGAAAATACGTTAAGATTAAATTCTGTACACAGTTGCCTACGCGTACGCCACAGTTTGCCTTCTTTGCGAACCTGCCGCAATACATCAAGGAACCCTATAAGCGCTTCCTAGAAAATAAGATGCGCAAGGAGTTCGATTTCCACGGCGCCCCAATCGAAATCTTTTTCCGCAAGAAGTAATTACAATTGGTAGCAGATCACCGCGTTTCCCTGTACAAGTACCAGAACTGGTGCTCCAGCTGGGGTCAATCGCCCTGCCTCCGCCTCTGATCCTTCAAATACGGTTATGGTCGCATCAGCATCTTTTAACTGAGTCACGTGTATGGTTCCTTCTGTATCATAGATGATGCCTGTGCCGCCTGGGTAGGCTTCCATACGTGCGACAGTCTGCTCGAAAGATATAGTGTTGGTAGAGGTTTCCCCGCGTAAGCTGACCTTGTCCTCCGACCAATACAATTTACCATAGCTCATGGCTTTCATTCCTTGAAGATTGTATAGGTCATGCTCTATAATAGTAGTGGTGCCGTCGAAGCGCTGTTCTTGAATCTCACCTTCTTCACCCACGCGCATGATGCTAGTTGGATTCCCGTCCGTAATGATCCAAGGGTGATTTGCAGCAGTGAGGGTGGAGGTTTTGATGCGCTCCTCTCCACGTCTATTGAGCACATGGGCGCGCTCGAGGGTAGAAATAATTACATAATCCTTGCCGTTTCTCTGAAACAATTTTGGGCTTTGGGTAATGGTGCCGCTTGCCGCGTCGGTCTTCCAACCGTTAATGCGCTGTCCTTCCACGCTGTAGTTATACAGTTTAGACCCAGCGGGCACGAGTATGCGGTAGTTACGGTTTTTATCATAGTCCAAAACTGTAGCACCCAAAGAGGTGGCCTCTGGTAAACTCACTGGGAAACCCTCCACTTCACGTCCTAATATGTCCAAGCAGTGTAAGAGGTCGCTAGTGGCAAAGACCATCTGGAGTTTAGTATTCTTAAACATGTCAATCTGCTGAACATCCCCTTGGATGGGACCGTCTAAGGAAAATCTCCACAATTCTTGCCCATTCTCATCGAGCAGGAAGCACTGATTGCTTTCGTCTTGTACGAGTATGTTCTTCATACCGCTGCGGTGGTTCTTAACTAGGAACGGCCCGCTAATGGCTTGCTGAGGTAGTGCGTGAGACCATAAGTAAGCGCTCACGGCCACCTCCTCGCCGCGCTGCTGAACCGTGGCGTTTCCATAAGCAATACCATTATTGACTTCCAAATGACCAGCAAGAAAGGAATGATCTAAAGCCGCCGGCAAGGTTTCAAAGAAGGGTCCATCCTCCAAGCTATTGAAGTTTAGCGCGGCGGTAAAGTGCTCGTTGCGGTCCATGGCCTCTCCCAATGCTTCTAGTGATTCTAGGGCATACCAGTTTTTATTCATGTCCAATTCGCTGCTGTATACTTCCAATAATTGGGTACTCGTCCCTACTAAAAGCCATTGATCCCAGATCATCCATGAAGCGCTGCCCATATCGGCATACACCCATCCGAAGGCGGCGCTAAACAAGAAGCGGTGTGCTTCGCTGAGTATTCCGCGCGCATGACCTTGGTAAACTGAGCTTTGTGAACTCAAATTGGTTAAGGCATCTTGTAAGGTCATTTCCTCACCGTCTAATTTTGCTCCCACTACGACCCCATCACCGTAGCCCACACGTACAAAGCTACCCTCAAAACTGTTTGCGAAAGTCATCGGCGATAAACCTGCATCTTCCAGTGTCTTTTGGGCTTGCTTTAACCTTTGTTTCTTACCGCGGTAGGGGTTAAAAGCGCGGAGCCATTCTACTGGATCCCCGGTATTGATCCCCACGGCGTATTTCGACGAGGCTGCAATGATGGGGCTTAAATCTGTTCCCGTAGGGCGTTCATTGAAGGTGCTCAAATAGGTGTTGGTGGAATCTGCACACAAGGCTACCGCCGTGGCAATGGTCTTGTTCTTCTTCCAATCCAGATCCACCGCAGACCACTGTGCGAAGTGCTCCAGCCAGCTCCAATCTTGTTCAAAGTAATGTGTACCTAATCGCGCCACTTCCTTGTGCTGAATAAATACGTTCGCATCATCAGATTTGGACGCGTTGTCCCACAAGGTTTTGAACCCGTCATCGTCTATCAAGGAATATCCTGTGGTGCGTTGGTTGATGATATCCTGAAGTAAACCTTCATTGGCACTGATCACCCAGCTTGGTCCGTCGTTGTAGGCGTACATTGAATCCAAGGTGAAGACCTCGTAATTTCCTATGGTGATGGGAGCGCCGACGAGGGAGGTGAGGTCGTGCTCCGTGGTCCATACCCAATCCAAACTGCTGGCACCCGAGGGGAGAAGCGCTCCCGTCCAACGTCCTGCATTCCACTGCTCCAATGTCTGTACTGGAATAGCGCTGAGGTAGGAAATAGAGAGGGTATCGCTGGTCTCGCCAAACTGGTGCATATCGTTGATACGTACATACAATGGCGCATCCACAGGCAGCAAAGAAGTCGCCTTGGCAGGAGGGGCGGGTTGGCCACATTGTACCAAAAGTGCCGATGCTAAAATAAGGGCGCTTAGGGAGGCGAGACGCATAGCTAAATTTTTGATTAAAGCTACATTTTTACAGCGCCAAGAAGTGGGTTGGCAAGGGTCAGTTTTTCACAAATCGAAGAGGTTCAATTGGCTCGGAAGCAACTGAAAACTCTTGCGATGGTGGGGCGATGAACCATGGGTTCGAATACCGTCTCGATGAGCCTTCGTAGGGTAGCCCGCATTCCGCTCCCACTGGTAATGGGGATGTTCTGTGGCCAATGCTCTCATCAGCTCATCCCTATACGTTTTTGCCAAGACCGAAGCAGCTGCGATATTTTGATACGTAGCATCCCCTTTGACCTGACAGTGGTATGGAATCTCCCCATAAGGTTTGAACTTATTGCCGTCCACAGCAATAAAATGGGGCACCACATCCAATTTTTCAATGGCCCTATGCATGCCCAAGATGCTGGCATTTAAAATGTTGATCTCGTCAATCTCCTCTGGCCCAACATGTACTACAGCCCAAGCCACGGCTTCCCTCTCGATCAAGGGTCGTAAAAGATTGCGCTGCTTCTCGGTGAGCTGCTTGGAATCATTCAATAAATCATTCTTAAAATCCGGCGGCAAGATCACTGCTGCTGCCGTCACAGGACCGGCCAAGCAACCGCGTCCCGCCTCGTCAGTGCCGGCTTCCACTATCCCTATGGGACTGTGTTGAAGCTTCATTCGCTTGCTGATTTTAGGACTTCGAGCCAAGGGGCGGCGCTTGCTGACCAAGTGAATTCGCCCCCGCGAATCAATCCTTTTTCAGACCAGTTTCCCCCACCTTCAGCCATTGCCTCGAGCCCATCGGCCCAAGCTTCGATATCGAAAGTGGGCAGCAACATCCCAGCGTCTCCAACTACCTCAGTTAATGCGCTGTTGTAAGATGCCATCACAGGCGTGCCAGATTGCATCGCTTCTACCACGGGTATGCCAAATCCCTCCATCGCACTCGGCATACAGAAGCATATGGCACCGCGGTAGAGCTGTTCCAGCGCATCATCTTCCAGCCTTCCCAACCATTTGACCGTGTCTAAGTGTTTCAACTGGCCAATGGTGCTTTCAAAAATTGGATCATTAAAATGAGCGTTGCCCGCAATGTTCAAATGGAAGCCTTGGCGCTCCGGATGTTTATTTAACCACAGATCCCAAGCCTTCAGCAGGGTGATCAAATTTTTACGAGGGGTGAGTGCGCCTACGGCACAAAAATATTTTCCATCAAATCGGGACTCTCCGGGTGACATTGGTCGCTGAGGAGCATTTGGCGTCACCACAATCTTCCCGGCAGCGACCCCATAGGTCTCCACCAAATCCCTCGCGCTCCACTCACTCACCGTGAACAGCTGCTCCGCCATGCGGGCGCCGCGGCGAATATATGTACGATAATAGCGTCCCACATGCGGCGGAACCCATTCCGGGTGGTGTTCGAAATTAAGGTCGTGGATGGTGAGCCATTGCTTGATTTTGGTGCGGGCGGGCAAGCCGTCCGGTGACCAATAGCACGCGGCGCCCCACTTCTTGAGGGCAGCGGGCACACCTATACTGTTCCAATACCACCACAACCAAGGGTGGCGGGCAGGAGGGAGGATGAGCTTGTGGGTGATGTTGGGGGCGTTTAGAAAAGAGAATTTGTCCCTCATTCCTTTCATCGCAGAATGGCGGTCCCATAACAGCAGAAACTCGTGTTCCATTGTGGCGGGCAAGATTTGCTCGAGCATACGCAAGGTGTAAATTCCTGTGCCCTCCAGCTTGTTTGGCAAAAGCCACCGTACGTTCACCGCAATTTTCATGGCTTAAATGTACAAAAGTGCACCGCTGTAGCGTTAGATATGCGGTATATTCGCACCCAACTCGCTACACAATCATGATTCAGCGTATCCTTCAATTCTTAAAGGATCCCACGGCTGCCACTTTAGCCAAGGGAAGCAGCGTCGTGCTCTTCTTTAAAATCATTGGCGCCCTCGGGGGCTACATACTGCTTTGGTCATTGGGCCAGGCGGGAGGAGAGAAAGCAGTGGGAGTGTACGAGGTAGCTTTTACCATGATCTTGATTGCCTCGACTGTCGGGCGCTGGGGATTAGATACGGTGCTGGTGAAGGAATTGGGCAAAACCGAGACAGGAGATGCTCCGTCGCGCGGACTCTATGGGTACATTTTTCTGCGCGTCCTCGCTATAACTTCCGCCCTATCAATCTTGACCTTCTTTGCGGCGGAAGTCTTGACCGAACTCTTTTTCAGTCAAACTCCTGTGGGCGTTTTGCGCATCGGATCGCTGACCGCTCTACCGTTCACCCTTATGCTGTTGAATGCAGAGGCCTACCGCGGATTGCATAGGCCGGTGTTGTTCAGCATCAATCAGCACGGGACCGTATACCTGATCCTCGCAGCACTTCTATGGTGGGTGCCGAAGGAAAGCGCGGGTTTTGATGCGGAGGGCAGTGCACAATTCGCTTTGCTCCTACTCCTCGTCATTAGTAGCGCCTTTGCCTTGCTTTCGACCGTACACGTGATTTCGTTGTGTGAGCGCAAGCCATGGCGCGGCGTATCGCTTGCAGGAAACCTCATGAAAGTGGCCACACCAATGTTGGTCTCTTCCGCCCTATTCTTGGTCATGAGCTGGTCCGACACCCTCATGCTCAGCTATTTTCTCGAAGAGGATGAAGTGGGAGTGTACCGCATTGTCTTTAAGATTGCCACCCTTATCACCTTCGCTCAATTCGCCCTTAACACCGTCGTCGCCCCAATGATTTCAGGTCTGCACAATGGCGGCTCAAATATGTCTCTGCTCGCGCAACGCATCGCCACGTTGAATCTGGTCACCGCGGGCCCTATTTTCTTTAGTATCATTGCCCTCGGACCGTTTCTCATCGGACTTTTTGGCGTCAATGATCCTTGGGCTGCCTATCCTTGGTTGGTGATTTTGGCATGTGGCCAATTAGCCAATGCCTTCGCAGGACCCGTTCTCAACATTTTGAACATGACCGGCTACGAGAAAAGTGCGCAAAACACCATGCTAGTCGTCGCCACCCTCAACATAATACTCAACGCCGTTCTCATTCCCGTCTTGGGGCCGGGCGGGGCAGCCGTAGCCACAACCTTGACCATGGTGGGTTGGAATGTTTGGGCTGGTGTACTGGTTTATCGTTTCCATGGAATCATCACCGTGCCTTTTTTCGCTAAAAGAAGTCGCTTATGAGTGCTGTAGCAAACGTATTCCTCATTGGCGCCGCAAAAGCTGGGACCACTGCGCTAGCGGATATATTGGCCCAACATCCCCAAATCGCCGGCATGCTTATCAAGGAGCCCGGACACTTCTGCACGGATCTGCGTCCGCAGGTTTTTTCCAAAGCTTACAAGCGATTGATTCAGTGGAACGAGGCAGATTATTTTGCCGAGGCGGAATTGGCAGAACGTCATATAGGCTTTGTGGAAGAGCGCAGTCATTACCACAGATTGTGTCAACAAGCCCAAGCAGGAAAGCCTAAGGCAACGTATATTTTGGATGCGTCTACGGCTTATTTGTATAGTGCGCCGGCCGTAAAAGAATTGGCCCATTACAATAATAAAGCAAAAATCATCGTCTTATTGCGCAACCCCATCGACCGTGCTTGGAGTCATTACACGATGGCATTGAAATATGGTATGGAAAGCGAGGCGCCATTGGCGGCGTTTAAACGTGAGGCGGCGATGGAGCAAGCCCAATGGGGGAGAGATGAGTGCTATTTAGAGTTGGGTAATTACGCACAACAACTCAAACGCTGGAAGGAGAAATTTGGCGAGAAGCACTTGTTAGTGGTCTTTCACGAAGATTTGAAAAACACGCCACAGAAGGTGCTCAACAGCATTACAGAGTTCTTGGACTTGCCTACTTTTGTGGCAACCAAAGTGAAGGCGACAAACGAAGGTTCCGTGCCAAAATACCCCAAGATGAATGCCCTTGGCATGCGGGTGGTGGCGCCGATACGTGAGAAGTTGCCCAAAGAGATGATCAGCGTGATGAAAAAAGTGCTGCAGGCCAAGGCGCCGGATTTGGACGAGGATGTCGCCCGCTGGTTGAAACAACATTACAATGAGGAGATGGCAGCTTTGGCCAACCTTTTAAATTTGAATTTAACTCACTGGAAATAAGCTATGGAATACAGTAGTGCCAATTTGATTTCGTTTTTTTACACCCATTGGAAGAAACTAATGGTCGTGCCGTTTTTGGCCATGGTAGTTGCGGTCGTGTTCAGCGGTCCCCAATTTATTAAACCTCTGTTTGAATCGCAGGTTATCCTTTTCCCATCGACCACTAACTCGGTGTCGAAAGCGCTCTTGCCCCAAACCAACGGCTATGGTGATGAGGACATCTTCGAATATGGAGATGAACAACAGGCCGAGCAGTTGTTGCAAATCTTGAGTTCTGGAGAAATCCGCGATAGTGTGATTCAGAAATTCGATTTGATGAACCACTACGACATCGATCCGGATTCAGATTATCCGCGCACCAAGCTGTTCAAGGAGTACGAGAACAAAATCGAGTTCGAACGTACCCAGTTCATGTCTGTGGAAATCAACGTCCTAGATACCGACCCACAAGTAGCCGCTGATATTGCTAATTATATTTCAAAGCTGGTCGATAAGGTGAAGCGTCGTGTGGCCCGAAGTCGTGCCGAGATGGGATTGGAAATCGTGAAGAACGAATACCGCAGCTTGCAAGGGGAAATTCAAACCATGGAGGACAAGATCACTGAATTACGCTACAAAGGGGTACACGACTACGAAAGCCAAAGTTCTGTTTTCAACGAGCAATATGCCATTGCTTTAGCGCAAGGTGCTTCGCAAAGCCGAATTAAAGAACTAGAACGTCGTCTAGACACCCTAGCTAAATACGGCGGTAAGTATGTAGCTATTCGCGACGAACTCCAATTACTTAAAGAGGAAGAGGTGAAGTTGAAGACCAAATTTGACCAAGCAAAAGTGGATGTTAATCAAAACCTTCCTGCCACCTTTAAGGTAGATGCTGCCCGTCCTGCCGAGCGCAAGACGTATCCAAAACGCAGTATCCTCATCTTAGCTGTAGGCTTCGCAACCTTCATTTTGATGTCTTTCTTCTTGATGGTTCAAGGGACCCTAAACGAACTTCGCGGCAAGTCCTAACCCGTGTTGGGCATCAGCCAAATATCAAATCGTTGGCTTGCCATCATAGGTCTCGTGACCTTGCCGTTGGTGGGGCTTGCCGTGGCGTATGAATTTTGGTATGCCTTTCTATTACCACCAGCATTATTGCTGGTTTGGATCTCTTTTTACCGATTAGATTGGGCCATGTGGTTCATCGTCTTTGCTACCCCAATATCCATCAATCTCACAGACTTAACTGGTGGTGCCGGCCTTTCTTTACCTACCGAGCCCATGCTTGTGCTGGTCTCATTCATAGCACTAATTAAAATGACCCTTCTTGGGGAGTTTGAACGCAAGATCATCCAGCACCCCATCTCCATTGCCATCTACATTTATTTGGCTTGGATGCTTTTTACAGCCATTACGTCCCAATTACCTTTTGTATCGCTCAAACAATTAGCCACACGCATTTGGTTTATTGTCCCGTATTACTTCGTGTTAGCCCACCTTTTCTTTAAGAGCGATCGCAATAAACTTACCTTCTTGTGGCTCTTTCTTATCGCTCTCAGTGTCGCGGCCATCTACACCCTGGTCATTCACAGCCAATACGGCTTCACCAAGAAGACCTCCACTTGGGTAATGTTTCCGTTATTCAAGGAACACACCTCCTACGGTGCAGTCTTAGCTATGATGTATCCTGCCGCCCTCTACCTTACGTTTAGAAAAAGCAGTTGGGGTTTCAACGCAGTAGCCGGTGCCATACTAGCGATCCTTACCCTCGCCATCGTATTGAGCTATACCCGTGCTGCTTGGCTTTCTTTGGTAGGAGCCTGTGCAGTGTATTTAGTGTACCTCTTTCGCTGGTCCAAAATCACGGTGTGGTCCCTCGCAGGTATTGTAGTCTTGATTGCGGCGTTGAATTTTTCTTGGATCTCTTCAAAATTTGAAAGAAACAGGACCGATTCGTCCGACGACCTCAATGAACACGTCGCCTCAGTGACCAACGTAAGTACCGACGCCTCCAACCTCGAGCGCATTAATAGATGGAACTCCGCGATCCGTATGTTCAAGGATCGACCGATCCTCGGCCATGGTCCAGGAACCTACATGTTCCTTTATGCCCCTTATCAAAAGCCTTCGGAGAAAACCATCATTTCCACCAATGCAGGAAATAGAGGCAATGCGCACAGTGAATACCTCGGGCCGCTAGCCGAATCAGGTGTTTTTGGTCTGCTAACCTTCTTTGGTCTAATCATTACCCTCATTGTTGTAGCGGTCAATTCCTATGCGCGAGCTTCTTCCCCGTTTTTAAAATCCCTGATTCGTGTCGCATTCTTAGGCCTGATTACCTACTTCCTGCACGGCTTCCTAAATAACTTCTTAGATATGGACAAGGCGAGCGCGCCTTTTTGGGGGTTTTTTGCGCTTTTAACGACCATTTCGGTTAAATCAGGGGCTATTCCAGATAAATAATTCCCAATTCGGATTTCTTCTCTTGATGAGATAATTAAGCTCGAAAAAGTCTCATTCGAGACATTAAATCAGGCTGATTTCAAAAAAAAATCGTCAAAATCACTCATTTAATCGGCTTAACATTTGCATAATATGAGGAATAGTCTCAATTTTAGCAACGCTTAACATACGTTTAACAGAAAAACAGGTATTACATGAAAAACAAGTTTTTTAATGTCTGGCTATTCTTATGTGCATTTGCATTTACTGCAACTGCTCAAAATGAACCAGATAAGGGACAGCCTGAAGTTGCAGATGTTTTCGAGGAGCTCGAAGAGGTTGTTGTAACTGCAGGTGGGATCTCACGTGAGAAAAAGGCATTGGGTTTCTCGGTTGAAGAAGTTGAAGGAGCTTCTATTAAAGAATCTGGAGAGACCAATATCGTTAGTGGTATTTCAGCGAAGGTGAGTGGTGTCCAAGTGACTAACTCTTCTGGTGCTGCAGGTGCTGCGTCTTACATCAAGATCCGTGGAAATGCGACGTTTACGTCGAATGATAACCAACCATTAATGGTGGTTGATGGTGTGCCGATTGACAACAGTCAAATCAGAACCGAAGATTTACGGGCTGGTGTAGCATACTCGAACCGTGCTATCGATATCAATCCTGATGATATTGAAAGTATTTCGGTGCTTAAAGGGGGTGCAGCAGCAGCTCTTTATGGTACTCGTGGTGCAAATGGTGTAATTTTAATTACAACCAAAAAAGGTGCTTACGGCCAAGATTTCCAGGTGAGTGTAAATTCATCAATGGAAATTTCTCAGGTAAACAAATTACCGGGAGTACAAAACAAGTATTCTCAGGGCTACTTTGGATCTTATGCGGGTGGAACAGGGAATCCATTCTCTTGGGGTCCGGCACTTGCAGATTTGGCCTACGACGCGAATGGCATGATTACTCAGGATTCAGCTACAGTAGCAAATAATCCTGGTGGCGTTTCTCCATATGATAACTTGGCATTCTTTCAACGCGGAAGAAGATTAAACAATTCTGTAACTCTTTCTGGAGGAGGTAAAGCGACATCGTATTACCTATCGATTTCCAACCTTAGAGATGAGGGAATTGTTCCTCTAAACCGCTTTGATAGAACTACGGTTAGAATGACAGGAACGGGTCAAATTTCGACAAACTTGAAAATGACTTCGTCAATTGCTTATTCTAACTCTGGCGGTTACAGAGTGCAACAAGGATCAAATTTATCTGGTCTTATGCTAGGTTTGTTGAGAACTCCACCATCTTTTGACAACTCAAACGGTGCGGAAGATCCATCAGACCCTACAGCTTATCTAAATGCTGACGGAAGCCAACGCAACTACAGAGCTGGTGGTGGTTATGATAATCCATACTGGACGATCAATCAAAACCCATTTACGGACAACGTTAATAGAGTATTTGGATATACAAAATTAGACTGGTCTCCAGTTGATGGATTATTGGTTAGTTACCGTGTTGGATTAGACCAATACTCCGATGTTCGTAAGCAAATCATTGCTAAGAATTCT
Source organism: Cryomorphaceae bacterium (assembly GCA_003445735.1). Classification (GTDB taxonomy): domain Bacteria; phylum Bacteroidota; class Bacteroidia; order Flavobacteriales; family Schleiferiaceae; genus UBA10364. The sequence goes on along the minus strand of DMCR01000006.1, from coordinate 2,998 downwards.
CGTACTTTCCCTGGGGGATCAATCACAGACGAAGCTTGGAATGTAATGGAAATCAATCAAGATTTGACTGCAAATTACACAACAAACTTTGGCCCGATTGGAGCGAATTTCCTTGCAGGGTTTAATTCGAATATGAGAGATTACAAATATGTTGGAACATATGGTACTGGTTTGGTTTTACCAGACTTTTACAACATGAGTAATGCGCAGAACCAACAAGCTTATGAGTCTGTCACTGGTCGCCGCCTATGGGGTACATATGCGGAAGCTCAGTTAGACTATGATGATTGGGCATACTTGACTTTGACGGCACGTCGCGATCAAGCATCCACATTTGGTAATGTGTCAACTCCTATTCTATACCCTTCAGCTTCATTGGCGTTGATACTTACTGAAGCATTAGATATTCAGAGTGATGTATTGAATTTTGCTAAACTTCGCGTATCGAGCGCTAAAGTGGGTTCTGAACCGCCTTTTGCCTCTAACGCGACATACTTCAACCAAGCTGGAGTAGGTTCTGGTTGGATAAATGGTGTAAGTTTCCCTTACTTGGGAGCTACAGGGTTTACGCAAAGTAATGTTTTAGGTAACCCAGATTTAAGAGCAGAGTACACCATTACTAATGAGGTGGGTGCTGAGTTTAGACTCTTTAATAATAAGGTTAACGCTGATGTTACTTTATATCAACAAACTTCTGAAGATCTTATCGTAGCTGTTCCAGTTGCTGCTTCATCAGGATTTACCTCATCATTTATGAATGCCGGTACTATGACTAATACTGGTGTAGAGATCCAGTTCAACACTAACCTTGTTGAATCGAATGATTTCACATTAAATGCAGGAATGACTTTTACGCGTAACAGAAATAAAGTCGTAGAATTAGCTCCAGGAGTAGATGTAATTGGTCTACCATGGGGATTCTTCGGTGCTAACCAGCGTCTTGTTGCTGGCGAGGCTTACGGAACACTTTATGGAGACGACTGGTTGCGTGATGAGAACGGTAACGCTTTAGTTGATGGCTCAGGTTACCCAATCTACTCTTCAACTGAGGTAGTAGTTGGTGATCCTAACCCTGATTATTTGATGGGTATCACAACAAATGCCAGCTACAAGAATTGGACTTTCAACATGCTTTGGGATATTCGTCAAGGCGGTGATATTTGGAATGGTACTCGTGGTGCATTATACTACTTTGGTACTCATGAAGATACTGATGTGTTGCCTGATGGAACCGCACGCGGCGAGACTTTTGTTTGGGAAGATGTAGTAATGGGTAATAATGGTGTTTATGCACCAGGAACCCTTGATGCGAACGGCAACGATATCAGTGGTCAACCAAATACTACAGGGGTCTTGAATGATATTGATTCTTATGCTTTAGGTCCTCTAAGTGGCTTTACTGGTGCATCTCGTCCTTTTATTGAGGATGGAAGCTGGGTTAGATTACGTACTGTTAGTCTAAACTATCGCTTTGACAAAGATGCTATTAAGAGCACCAAATTGAAAGGACTGTCTGTCGGTATAACCGGACGTAACTTGTTCTTGAGCACACCTTACCGTGGAGTTGATCCAGAAACTAACCTTTCAGGGTCGACGAATAGCCAAGGAGCAGATTACTTCAATATGCCGAATACTATGGGTGTTATTTTCAATGTAAAAGCTAACCTCTAAAATGTATCGTATTATGAAATTTAAAACGTTAATTATTGTAGCAGTTGCCGCATTCGGTTTAACTGCGTGTTCAGATGCTTGGTTAGAGGAAAAGAAACTCGACCCAAACAGACCGTCTGAAGTTAGTATGCAAGTTCTATTGCCTTCAGCGCAAGCTAGTACTGGCATGAATCATGGAGATGTATTGCCTCGTTTGACAAGTATCTTCATGCAACAGATGACCGGAACGGATCGCCAGTCTTTGGCGCATAATCGTTATGCACAGATTGGTGAAGGTGATTTTAACACCCCATGGGGCAATGCATATGCTGGTGGCCTCTATGATTTGAAATTGATCATAGATATGGCTGATGCATCAGGTGCAACAGCATATGGTGGTATTGCTAAAATTATGACAGCGATGGAGCTTGGTCTTCTCACTGATCATTTTGGTGATATTCCTTATGATTCCGCTTTCACAGGGGCTGATAATTTGAAACCAGTTTTTGATTCTCAAGAGGATATTTATACTACTATCTTTACATTACTTACTGACGGTAAAGCTGATTTGGCTGCTCCAAGTAGTGTGAGTCCAGGTGGTGATGACTTAATCCACGGAGGAGATCTAGCTGCATGGATGGCGACAGCAGACGCTCTTATAGCTCGTAACTTGAACCATTTGAGCAAAACTTCTCAGTATGATGGGGCTGCCGTTATCGCTGCTTGTGATGTCGCATTGACTGCTGGTGCTTATGCAACCATCGGTTATGAATCAGCCTTGAATCAAAACCCATGGTACCAGTTTACTGTGATTGACCGTGCAGGATACATTACTCAATATGGGACAATGTATGATATGATGACGAATTCAAGTGATCCAAGAATCGATCTCTACAGAAGTGCTGATAGTCTTGAGCTACCAGCATATGGCTCTGCTACTTCTGCGTTGCCTCTTGTGACTCCGTTTGAATTGTACTTTATCAAAGCAGAGGCCCAAATGGTCGCTAACGATGCTGCAGGTGCTAGAGCTTCTTTGGAAGATGCGATTGAGTCTCACATGACTTGGTTGGGGGTTGATGCTGCTGATATAGCAACTTATGTTGCAGCATTGCCAGCTACCACTGATTTGGAATTAATCATGAATGAAAAGTATGTGGCGATGTTTACTTCTACTGAATCTTGGACGGATTGGAGAAGAACAGGATTTCCTCAGTTATCTGCACCTGCTGGTGCGAACTTGACCGATATTCCTCGCCGTATGCCTTATCCAGAAGGAGAGTACTTGTACAACGCGGATAACGTTCCGATGCCGCTTACCGCGGATCCGGACGATAAATTCGGTGTAACA
>DMCR01000108.1 GCA_003445735.1 Cryomorphaceae bacterium | reverse complement strand
GGGCCCACTAGTATTGCGACGGCCCTCATGCACGATGTAGTCGAAGATTCAGATTACACCTTAGAAGATATCGAAAATATGTTCAATCCCAATATTGCTCGATTGATTGACGGTCTGACCAAGATCTCAGGTGTGGTGAGTATCGAAAGTAGCATGCAGCTAGAAAATTATCGCAAGATGCTGTTGACCATTTCCGATGATGTACGAGTCATTCTGATTAAACTGGCAGATCGTCTACACAACATGCGTACAATGCAAGCAATGCCTGCCCATAAGCAGTTAAAAATTGCATCGGAAACCTTGTTCATCTATGCCCCTCTTGCTCACCGTTTAGGTCTGTTTCGCATTAAAACGGAATTAGAGGACATTAGCCTTAAGTACACGGAACCAGAAATGTTTGAAGATCTCTCCAATAAAATGGAAGAATTGGTCAACAAGGATTTTGAGTATTTCAACAAGTTTACACGTACAATCAGCGAGGAATTAAAAAAGGCTGGCTTGGAGTTCGAGTTTAAGAAGCGTACCAAGAGTATTTTTTCTATTCGGCGTAAGATGCGAAACCAGCATATTTCGTTCGAAGAAGTGTACGATAAATACGCCATAAGAATTATTCTAGACTCAAAATTGGCAAATGAAAAATCAGATTGTTGGAAAGCCTATTCTGTGATTACGGAAAACTACAATCCTAATCCAAGCCGCTTAAGAGATTGGATTTCCTCTCCGAAGAGCAATGGTTACGAGAGCCTTCACTCAACTGTCATGGGCCCCGAAGGTCACTGGATAGAGGTTCAAATTCGTACCAAACGAATGGATGATATCGCTGAGAATGGATTTGCCGCACACTGGAAATACAAAGAAGATAGTTCTGGTAGCAATCAACTTGATTCTTGGTTGCGCAGAATTCGTGAGTTCTTGGATAATCCAGATAATGATAGCGAAGATTTCATCGATAACTTTAAGATGAACCTCTTCTCTTCTGAGATATTTGTCTTTACACCTCGCGGAGAGATGGTTACCCTACCTAAAGGTGCGACAGCATTGGATTTTGCTTTTGATGTGCACAGTGAAGTTGGTGCTCATTGTTTGGGGACGAAGGTCAATGGTAAATTGGTCCCACTTAGTTCTCCTCTTAAATCTGGTGATCAGATCGAAGTTCTTACATCAATGAAGCAAGAACCAAAGGAAGATTGGCTGAGCTTTGTGAAAACAGGTAAAGCCAAGCAGCGCATTCGTCAAAGCTTAAAAAAAGAGAAGCAATTGATTACAGGCCAAGGACAAATGACCTTGGAGCGTAAACTCAAAGTGCTCAAGCTGAAGGCGACGCACAGTAATATTCAGAAGCTCGTAAATTTTTTCGGACTGAAGAATCCAGATGAGCTGTTCTACAAAGTAGGTTTAGGTGTCATTGACAATAAGAAACTTCGTGAATACGCCAGAGAGACAGCAGGACTTGTTAATTACTTCAAGAGAAGAATAGTTAAAAGCACCTACGCCAAACAAAAGCCACTTTCTAAGGAAGCTACGAAGGACTTGATGCTCGTTTTTGGTACAGACGAGCACGAGATGGAATACACCTTGGCTAAATGCTGTAATCCTGTACCTGGTGACCGTGTATTTGGTTTTGTGACTACAGCGGAAGGGTTAAAAGTTCATAGGGACGATTGCCCTAATGCGGTGTTATTGCAAAGTCGATTTGCTAATAGAACACTTAAGGCCAAGTGGATCGATAAGAAGGGCTCATTTGCAACGATCAACCTCCTCATTGAAGGAATGGATAGAATTGGATTGGTTAATGACGTCACCAAAGTCATTTCAAGCGAGCTAAGTTTAAACATAAAAGCGATTTCCTTTGCCGTAGATGACGGTTTATTCACAGGGCAAGTAACCATTGAAGTCTCGGATAAAGTGGCCTTGACGGATACGATCACAAATATTAATCAACTAGAAGGAATTAGTACCGTCTCTAGGGTGGGTAAATTCGGCTGATTCAACGTATTTTAGCGACTTAATTTTCATGGGTACAAAAGAGGCATACGAGAAGGTTAAAGAAGTGTTCGGTCGCTACTTGGAAGAAAACAACCAAAGAAAGACTCCTGAACGTTTCGCGATATTGAAAGAAGTCTACGAAAACGAAGACCATTTCGATGTGGAAACGTTATACCTCAATATGAAAAACAAGAATTACCGCGTTTCTCGTGCCACCCTTTACAATACCATTGAATTATTGATCACTTGTGGCTTGGTTCGCAAGCACCAGTTCGGCCAGAACCAAAGCTATTACGAGAAATCTTATTTCAACAAACAACACGATCATGTGATTTTAACGGATACAGGCGAAGTATTCGAATTCTGTGATCCTAGGATTCAAAACATTAAACAAACGATTGAAGATTTGTTCGGTGTAGATGTGGAAAGCCATAGCTTGTACTTCTACGCAAAGCGTAAACCTTCTAACAACAACTAAATATGGCTGTAGATGTGCTGCTCGGGCTCCAGTGGGGTGATGAAGGCAAGGGTAAAATAGTTGATGTACTGACAAAAGAGTACGATATCATTGCACGATTCCAAGGAGGTCCAAATGCTGGGCATACATTGGAGTTTGAAGGAAATAAGCACGTGCTTCACACCATTCCATCTGGCGTTTTCCACCACGATGTAAT
>DMCR01000174.1 GCA_003445735.1 Cryomorphaceae bacterium | reverse complement strand
GATAATCCATATACGACATGTCCACCAGTCGGGTTTCGGAGAGATCAATGTTCACATCGGCATCGGCAGGGATTTGTGCGACTAATTTATCCACCTTGATGATGCCCAAGAAATTTGCAATACCGCGCACTTTTAGCATGTAACTGCTATGGGACAAGGGAATTAATCTGGTCCGAGAAGAATAAACTAGTTTGAAGAACTGCGGCACTGGAATACGTGCCAACAAAATGTGGGTAACCAATACCAATATGGAACCGCCTAATAAACCTATTAGAAGGTTTGAATAGAGCGTCATAATCATGGTGGCTATGAAGAATACTAATTGTTCAATTCCTTGATTATAAACCTGTTTAAATACTGCAGGTGAAGCTAACTTAAAGCCTGTATGCACCAAAAGAATGGCAAATGCACATAGCGGTACTTGACGCATGATGGGGCTAAGTACTACGATAAATAGAAGTAAAAGCAACCCTTGATACATGTTGGACCATTTGGTCTTCGCCCCATTCTGAACGTTAACCGTACTTCTTATAATCACTGAAATAATAGGCAAACCACCAATCAATCCACTGATCATTGTACTAATCCCTATTCCTGTCAGATCTTTATTCAAATCTGTCTTGCGCTTATACGGATCGATTTTATCTACAGCCTTGGCAATGGCCAGGTGTTCAATACTGGTAATGATCAACATCGAGAATACGATTCCCCAGAATTCGAGCGTGTTGATCTTTCCAAAATTTGGGTGCATTATCGAATCTGTAATGGTATCCGGAATATCCAATAACAGATCAGGGCCTACTTCATAGGCGTTGCCTAAGAACAAAATCTGGTGCGGTTCAAAGAAATTGAAGGCATATGCAAAGGGCAACGAGAGCACAATGACCCACATTGGCACTGGCAAGAAGTGGAAGAATCTGTTGGTAATCTTGCTGTTGAACAAAATCATCAAAAGGCCTGCCGACGAGATTAACACCACATAAGGATTGGCATGTGGAAGCATGACCACTGCATCCACTAAATTGTCTACGATGTTGGCACCGTCGGAATGGGTTCCAAGGGCCACGTGAATCTGCTTCGCGAAGATGATGATCCCAATGGCTGCCAAAAGTCCTTGAATGACCGAACCGTGGAAAATATCTGCAATGCGGCCCAGTTTAAAGATCCCTAACAATGTCTGTAGGGCCCCAGAAATCACTGCAGCTGCAAGTACATAATTGAAGGCTTGACCCGTATCGTCGTCCATCAGGACAATCCCCAACAGGATGACCCCGATCACCCCTTTAGCCGGTCCGTTCACAGAAATATGACCTCCACGGTAAAATGTGGTGACTACACCTCCTACGACGGCGGAAAATATCCCTGCCATCGCCGGTGCACCCGCTGCCAAGGCAATACCTAAGGAAAGCGGCAAGGCAATGAGTGCAACGCTTACTGCCGCAATTAAATCACTCTTCCAGTGCTGTACTAGACCTTTAAATCCGCCGCTTGGTGTGCCTTCCATCAATCTGTCTCTGTTTTTTTAGCGCCCAAAAGCTCATTTAATTCTTGTGTTGTCCCTTTAAACACGAACCTGTCTGGCCACATGACCTAGTAGAAAATACATATTTCCCGCTAAAAGTAAGGGCATGAATAGCCGTGATGTGTTTGGGTTAAGATACACAAGGACGCTTAGAACGCAAAGTAAATGAACGGCTGAACCTCAGCACTCAAGATTTGGTAAATGACCGCGATGGCAGTAACAGTGAGCAGGAACAAAGTCCCAACGGAGGCTGAGCTCACCCATTGGCGCATCTTCTCCTTGTACACGTCTGGTATCCAGTGGATGAGGTAACCCAGAATAAGGACGGCGTAGAATTTCCAATTGGCCACCAGAACCTCCCCAGCAGTAACCCAGCCGAAGTCCGATGGAATTTTAGACAGAATACCTATGGCCCCCTCCCAAGTAGGCGACCTAAACCAAGCACGCGTAAACGTTATGAATACCAAGGTGAGCACCAAACCAATGGCTTTATTATACGCCTTAGTCTTATCCGCCCAAGGGGAAATTTTCTTCCAATTTTTGTATACGACCAACCCAACACCATTTAGTGTCCCCCAGGTAACGAAGTTCCAAGAAGAACCGTGCCATAAACCGCCCAGGACCATGGTGAGCATCAAGTTGATATTCGTATTTACCCAACGCTCTGTGCCGCGGCTGTAAAGCATCAACACAAAGCCCAGTGCAAATAATGCGGCCAAGCCTATACTGAGCCAAGGATTACCCACAATCAGCGAAATCATCAAAAAGAAAGCGAAGACGATAGTATAAGAAGCGATGCTCCCCTGTCTATTTCCTCCGAGTGGGATGTAGAGGTAATCACGAAGCCAAGTGCTGAGTGAGAGGTGCCAACGGCGCCAGAAATCAGCCACAGAAGTCGCCTTGTACGGACTGTTAAAGTTCTTTGGAAGCGTGAAACCCATCAGCATTGCAATCCCAATAGCCACGTCGGTGTAGCCCGAGAAATCCGCATAGACTTGTAGCGAGTACCCGAACAGCGCACTCATGGTTTCAAATCCAGAATAGAGCTGCGGGTTATCGAAAACGCGATCGATGAATTGTACTGCGATGTAATCTGCGAGGACCAATTTCTTCAGCAACCCGTTCAAAATCCAGAAAACCGCCAATCCCGCGCGCTCCTTGGAGAGTTTGTATGGCTCGTACAACTGTGGGATAAATTCCGAAGCACGAACAATTGGGCCAGCCACCAGCTGCGGGAAGAAGCTTACATAGAACCCAAAATCCATTATGTTCTTGACAGGCTTGATGTGCCCACGGTAGATATCCACGCTGTAGGAAATGGTTTGGAAGGTGAAAAAAGAGATTCCGACTGGCAATAAAATACGGTCGAAAATGAAGTTCGTACCTATGGCTTCATTTGTCCATAGTGCGAAGTGATTGATTACTTCGAGTTCTATGCCGGTGAGATCGTGGATAAAATCGGCCACGAAATAGGCATATTTAAAATAGCCCAAAACAAAGAGGTTCACCACCACACTCAGGGCTACCAGCGTCTGACGTTGCCACTTGACCTTATTGCTATAGATCGCCCAGCCTATACTGTAATCAGCTAGTGTGGAGAACAGCAGGATGATAAAATAGAACCCGCTCGTTTTGTAATAGAAGAACAAGGATACCGCGAACAAGAAGATATTCCGACGCGCTGTATTTTTGTACATCAAGCTATATGCGCCCATTACCAAGGCAAAGAAGACCCAGAAATACTGCTGGGTAAAGAGCAAAGGGGTCGACGGGTCGTAAGTGAACCAAGAAGAAAGTTGTTCCATCATGGGGCTAAGGATTTTAGGTGTACTTCATAATCCTCCCATAGGGCCCAGAACAACAAGGTTGCATTAAGCCGATACCCTGCGTTGGTAAAGTGTATCTTATCAGATTTGGCCAAGCCTTTGTCTTCCCAAATAGCTATGCTGTTCAACCCGCCCATAACTTGGAACAGGTCCCAATACGCAGTATTGTGTTCTTTACTGAGCTGTTGCATCACTTCCTGTACGTCCAACACGTGCTCGTTCGGCGTTCGGCGTTTGTAGTAGCTATCATTGTTGGTGATGAAAATGAATTGACAATCCGGATTGATTTCTCGGAACCAATTCACCAATGTATCATAGCGCATCTTATACTCCTCCGGGTGCCATTCGCTATCGGATTTATACGCATCGTTTATGCCAAGTCCAAAAATGACCAAATCTGCCCCAACGTATTTGCCCTGTTCCACAAAGTTCTCACTACGCAAAAAGCTTTTCGTCGCCGCACCATTAACCCCAAGTGCATGGTACACCAACCCAGCCTCTTCACGCACCATCTGCATGCCTTGAAGAATATACTGAGGCTCTTCA
>DMCR01000099.1 GCA_003445735.1 Cryomorphaceae bacterium | reverse complement strand
TCATCGATATTCATAATAAGTGCATCCTGAGCAATACCTTTCCACACACTCACATCACCTGTTTCCTTCCAATACATGTATGCAAGCGAACTTTTTGTCCCGGCACCATCGGCATGCATGACTAAGCAATAGTCATCATCTCCGGTCAAGTAGTCCGGTACGATTTTACAGAAGGCTTTTGGAAACAAACCTTTATCGATGTTTTTAATCGCGTTGTGGACGTCTTCTTTTTGTGCGCTTACTCCTCTACCGGCGTAACGGTCTGATGATGGTGTACTCATGCTGCAAAAATAAAGAGAAAGCGCGCACGGGAGACCCGTGCGCGCTTTCATTTATTCTAGTGGTAACTACTTGACTTGAATCCATGATCCTACAATCAGGTCGTTATCGTTTTTAAAATCATTCAATCGCTTGATATCCTTTGCACTTACACCATTCTTTTTGGCGATAGTATTGATCTTATCACCGCGTTCTACTTGGTAATGTGAAGCATCGAAATTAGTGTAATCTCCATTCTTAGTAATCTTGATAACCATTCCGGGAATAGGACGAGCTCCTTTCAAACCGCCATTAAGTTTTTTCAACTCTACTACATTCATACCGTTGTCCATGGCGATTTTACCTAACGAACGATCCTTTGGACCTAGCGTAAGGGTTTGACCTATAGGATTCTCATCCTTCTTCGGCTTGGCAGTACCACCAGCCTCTCCACCTTCTTCTGAGACTATAGGCGTACTTGGTACGTAATCATCACTCAATACTTTAAAGTCAGTACGACGATTCACTTGGTTAGCCACCTCCTGAGCATCGCCCCCTTGACTACGAATGAATGATTCTGTCAACACACTTCCAGCATCGAATAGATCGGCCCCTAGTCCTGCATAATTTTGAGGGATTTCAAACGGCTCGCTCTCACCCATACCTACAGCAGTCAAGCGATCTGTTGGAATTCCTTTGTCAATCAGGTAGTCTACACAGCTCTGGGCACGTTTTTGAGAGAGCGTTTGGTTCTTTTCTTCGGTATCACGGTAATCCGTGTGCGAACGAAGTCCGATAGTAATGGTTGGGTTGCGTTGCAAGATGTTGTACACTGTATCCAAGGCAACTTTACTTTCATCACGCAAGTCCCACTTCGCTAAATCGAAGAATACGTTGGGCAGGACAATAGGCACCTCGATTGGATCCATGATAAGTTTCAAGTTATAGGACTTTACATATGTACGCTCTTCTTTGATTGGTGAATAATCACTCAACATGAGGTCTTTCGTACTCACATCACCTACAGCAGTCAAGAAACGCTTGCGGCTCAAATTAAGTTTATAGCTTTTGTCCTCCCCTAGAATTCCTCTTTCGATTTCAAAACGGCCATTAGCGTCCGTTGTGATGCTGAAGTTATTACCTTCTTTATCGCTTACTTCAATCGTTACATCCTTCAATGTTTTACCATTCTTGGAACTAACCACAGTTCCGGTCACTTCAAATTCTTTCGACCATTCGGTAACATGCCAAATATCGTGCTCGCCGCGAGTTCCCTTGCGGTTTGAAATCACAAATCCTTTTTGGGTATTATCTCCAGGCAACCAACGCAAGGCAATATCGTCTGCCGCTGAGTTCACCGGGCTAAGCATGTTTTCTACATCACCTACAGGCATCCCATTTTCATCGAGCTTCACGCGGAAACAGTCGAATCCTCCCATACCAACATGCCCATTCGAAGAAAAATACAGGTAACCATCACCGTGTACGTGGGGATACAACTCATCACCACGAGTGTTTATATTTAAATTCGTCGGAGCATTCCATTGACGGGCACGACGATCATAAGTTGTAATGTAGATATCCTTACCTCCTTTTCCGCCATTAATTTCTCCTGCGAAGTAGAGGGACTTATCATCTGGGCTCAAAGCAGGATGACCAACTGAAGCACCGCTGTCCAAAGCGATTACAACGGGCTCGGGATTCGCCCAATCTTGTCCGACTAGTTTAGTAGTGTAGATAGCACAGCCTAGTTTGACATTCTTCACCTTCATACACTTGGTGAAATACATGGTCTTTCCTCTTGAATCGAAGGTTACAACTCCTTCGTGGTCTTTAGTATTGATGACCTCGCTCATGGGCTGTAATTCTCCCCACTTCACTTCGTCGTTCGCATTGGCCTCTTGGCCGCGTCTTTTCTTCTTCTTGACGCGCTCCCCATCGATACTGTAAATATCAGAGAAACGCTGTCCTGTCCATCCATCTGCTTTACGACCAGTGGCATTATCACGCATTGAAGAAATCATTAAAGTCAAATCTTCTTTACCACGCTTCCCGGCATAAGAAATTGCATAATCTGATTTCTTAGAGTTCAGATCCTTAGCATTATCCAAGGCAAAAAGAGATCCTTGAACTATCCAGTTTGCTGCGTTTTGACAAGATTCAATACCCATTTCCGCACGCGGATCACCTGGGACAGTTTTCTTGTAATCTTCGAAGGCCACAATGGCATCCTCGTACTCTCCTTGACACTGAAGCATTTCTGCATAACCCAATACTGATTTTGGACCGTATCCCATCTTTTCTGCACGTTGGTAGTAACTCGCAGCGCGTTTAAATTCACCATTATAACGGTAACATTCCGCCATGTTAAAGGCAATGCGTTGCTTCTGGTCAGGTGATTTTTCTTTCGAAAGCGCCTTAATATACACCTCCAACGCAGTGGTATATTCTTTGGCGTCAAAGTATTCGTCTGCCTTTACTGTTGTCTTATGCGGTTCAATTTCAACCTCTTCGGTAGCAGCATCTTGTGCCACTATTACCATAGGAAGACAAGCGAGTACAAAGGTCCAGGTTCGTAGGATGCGTTTTTGCATTTGAAACGATTCTCTAGTGTTTAAGCGTCCCCCAATATAGTTAAAAACCAAAAAGAAACCCCGCGCCGGCGGGGTTTCTATTTGAATGAATCGAAAAAAGTTCGATTTATCTCGTGAACAACATTTCACGGAATTTCGGTAATGGCCATTGCTCGTCGTCAATCATCAACTCTAGCTTGTCGCTTTCGTAGCGGATTACTTCGAAGAAAGGCTTCACATTATCATAGTACGCGATAGCTTTTTCACGAACATCTTCCATAGCATTTGCTGCCTTACGTGCCTCAATCATCTCATCTTTAGATGAAAGGATTTTAGAGATGCGTGCACTAATTTCCTTAATCATTTCTAATTGTTCCTTCGCTACACTATTAAAGGTTTCAGTATCCATGATTTCTTTCAGTCGCTCAACGTTATCAATCAATGTATTTTGGTACTTGATCGCTGTAGGAACGATGTGGTTGCCTGCTAGGTCACCTAGAACACGAGATTCTATTTGAATCTTCATGAAGTAAGATTCCAACAAGATTTCGTGACGAGCTTCTGCCTCGCGATGGCTCATTACACCCATAGCTTCGAACATGCCTAGTGTCTGCTCGCTTACGTATGCATCAAGCGCACGTGGCGTTGAAGGTTCGTTGTTCAAGCCGCGTTTTGCGGCTTCTTCCTTCCATGCATCCCCGTATCCATCGCCTTCGAAGCGAATAGCCTTACTCTCTTTGATATAGCGTTTCAACACACTGAATATGGCTTCGTCTTTTTTCAAGCTATCTTTCTCGATTAACGCATCAACATCCGCCTTGAATTCAATCAACTGCTCTGCCATGGCCGCGTTCAATACAGTCATTGGCTGTGCACAGTTAGAAGCAGAACCAGCAGCACGCAACTCAAACTTATTTCCTGTAAAGGCAAACGGTGAGGTACGGTTACGGTCCGTATTGTCGAGAAGTACATCTGGAATTTTACCTACCACATTCAATTTGAGGTCGGTCTTTTCTTCCGGGGTCATTTTGCCACCTTCGATATTTTCTAATTGATCCAACACCGCACTCAACTGCTGACCAATGAAGACTGAAATGATCGCTGGGGGTGCTTCATTCGCACCCAAACGGTGCTCATTACCTGCTGAACCGATAGAGGCACGAATCAAATCTGCGTGACGGTAAACAGATTTGATAGTATTAATAAAGAAGGTCAAGAACATCAAGTTGCTCATTGGCGTAGAGCCTGGAGCCAACAGATTCACGCCTGTATCTGTTGCCAAAGACCAGTTGTTGTGCTTACCTGAACCGTTGATGTTCGCGAATGGCTTCTCGTGTATCAAAACTCGGAAATTATGGCGTCGCGCCACTTTCTCCATCAGGTCCATGAACAAAGAGTTGTGGTCTACAGCAACGTTTGCCTCCTCGAATACAGGTGCGAATTCGTATTGTGCTGGTGCCACTTCATTGTGACGAGTTTTTACCGGAATACCCAATATGCGACTTTCGCATTCTAATTCTTTCATGAACTCAATCGCGCGCTCGGGAATAGAACCAAAGTAATGATCGTCCAACTGCTGACCTTTCGCTGGAGCGTGTCCTACTAGGGCTCGTCCTGCCAATTGCAAATCTGGTCGCGCAGCAAAGTATGCTTCGTCTACCAAGAAGTACTCTTGTTCCCAACCTAAGGTTGCGTTTACCTTAGTTACGTTCTTATCAAAGTACTTACATACCGCAGTTGCAGCATTATCTACTGATTGCAATGCGCGTAATAATGGCGTCTTGTAGTCAAGAGCCTCACCAGTGTAAGAAACGAATACCGTTGGAATACAAAGTGTATTTCCAAATACAAATGCTGGTGAAGTTGGGTCCCATGCTGTATAACCACGAGCTTCGAAAGTGTTACGAATACCACCGTTTGGGAAAGAAGATGCATCCGGCTCTTGCTGAACCAACATACCGCCTGAGAATTTCTCAATGGCCTCACCATTGCCCGTTGGCTCAAAGAATGAATCGTGCTTTTCTGCAGTGGCGCCAGTAAGTGGCTGGAACCAGTGCGTGTAATGTGTCGCTCCTAAATTCAAAGCCCAAGCTTTCATACCTGCAGCTACCTGATCGGCAATGTTACGGTTGATTTTGGCGCCGTTGTCCATTGCGTCAATAACAGCCTTATAGGCCTCTGAAGTCATGTATTCACGCATTGCTTTTCTATTGAATACGCGAGAGCCGAAGTATTCTGAAACTCTTGTCCCAGGTGCTTCGAAGTGCTGTGGCTTGCGCCCCATTGTTTCTTCTAATGCTAGAAATCTTACCGTTGGCATGTGGTTAATTTTTTAGTCGCATCAAAGATACCCTCTAAAAAGAAGGGGCGCAACCAAAAATTATTAACTATTTAGCGGGTTAGCCCCCTAAAGCAATAGGTTAGCAATGAAGATTAGATAGATTCCTAGTAACAGTGCCCCCTCTAGACGGTCTAATCGATCCTTCGAGAACCAACCCATTAGTGGAATTATTAACAATGAGAGACCTACGCTCACCCAAAAGTCGGAGGTAAAAAGCACCGGGTCGTAGGATTTGATGGGTTGAATGAGTGCTGTGAACCCTAAGACACTCAGAATATTAAAGATGTTCGATCCTATTATATTTCCAATCGCAATGTCCGATTCTCCTTTGCGAACCGCCATAATACTGGCCGCTAATTCCGGTACACTTGTTCCAAAAGCCACAAGTGTGACCGAGATAAATCGCTCGCTCATACCTAAGATTACTGCGGTACTAGCGATGCCCTCGACGAATTGGAGTGCACCAAAGCGTAGGATCGCGGCCCCAGTCAATAGAAAAAGAAGACCTTTCACGATAGGCATTGCCTCGACCTCAAGGTCGCCTCCGATGTGAAATTCTCGATTTTTGCGAGCACTACGAATTTTTACCACATTATATCCGACCAGTAAAAGCACAAAAATGAGGCCTTGCCAAAATTCCAGTCCACCTAACCAAAGGAAAAGTCCAAGCAATAGGTTGGCAACAATGAGGAATATCCAATCCTTTCTATA
The DNA here is from genome assembly GCA_003445735.1 of Cryomorphaceae bacterium. Classification (GTDB taxonomy): domain Bacteria; phylum Bacteroidota; class Bacteroidia; order Flavobacteriales; family Schleiferiaceae; genus UBA10364. Next base: position 1,620 of record DMCR01000099.1, on the reverse strand, counting down.
GGTGAACTGCACGGCTTGCATTTTAAATATTACAGCTGTAAGCCCAAGAATAAGACCAATATTGGCGATGTTAGACCCTATGACATTACCCAGCGCGATATCACTGCGACCGTCCATAGCAGCCACGACACTTACTAGAAGTTCGGGGGCGCTCGTAGCAAAAGCAACGAGAGTGAGACCAATTACTACTCGAGATACTTTTAGCTTGAGAGCTAGGCCAACGCTACCACGGACGAGGAGTTCTCCACCGGCGAGCAGTAGTCCGAATCCCAAAAGCAATTTGACAATAATCAAAGCTTAGTTCCTCTTTTAATGGTATCCGTCACTTCGTTGAAGGCATCTCTCCCCTCCTGCACTGTTTTATTGACTTCGGTCAGGCCGCTGTCTTCTGTACTATCCAAAATTTCACGTTTGATATCGTTCGTGGCGTTGCGCACTTGCTTAATGACCTTCGCGGCAGAGCGTGCCATGGTCGGAATCTGGTTAGGACCGAAGAGCAACAAGACGATGAAGGCGATGATGATGAATTCGCCACCACTTATATTGAACAAAAGGAAGGTTTGAATCATAGAACGAAAATACACTAAAAAAAGCCCCGCTACTCACGCAGCAGGGCTTTGGTTTTCAAAAAATTCCGACTTACTCGTTGTCCTTCTTTGTCGCATCAAACATCACCGGTGTAGCGATGAATAGTGAGCTATAAGTACCCACAAGGACACCCAACAATAGCGCGAACATAAATCCGCGAATGACCTCACCACCGAAGAGGAAAATCACAAGAAGAACGAAGAAGGTTGTCACGGAGGTATTGAACGTACGGCTCAACGTCTGGTTGAGTGACTTGTTCACTCCATCAAGGAAGTTGGCCTTACGAGATCCCATGTTTTCACGAATACGGTCGAATACAACCACTGTATCATTTAAAGAGTAACCAATTACTGTAAGAATCGCTGCGATGAAGGCTTGATCTACTTCTAATTGGAAAGGCAATACACCGTCCAACAAAGAGAAGATACCCATCACGAACAGTACATCGTGTACCAAAGCAACCACAGCACCCAAAGAGAACTGCCACTTGCGGAAACGAACCAAGATGTAAAGGAATACTACAATCAATGAGAAGATAATGCTATACACAGCACCCGTCTTAATATCATCTGCAATAGTTGGTCCTACAACGCGAGATCCTACCAAACCGATTGCCTCTTCTGTATCGTCGGTGAAAAAATCTTCAGGAGCAATTCCCTCCACAAAGTATCCATTAACACCAGCGTACAATTTACTTTCAATATCCTCATCAACTGCAGTTCCAGTTTCACCGATGCGGTAGTTGGTCGTAATGATTACTTGGTTAGCATCACCTAGAGTTTTAACTACTGGAGTAAAGCTGTTGCCGTCTGCATCTATGAATTGCTGGCCCAAAGAAGCAGCAACATCACTAACTTCTACTGGCTGATCGAAACGCACCTGAAATGAACGGCCACCGACGAAATCAACACCAAGGTTCAACCCTTTGGTGAAGAGCGAGAACAATCCAATAGCGACAATCACAGTACTCATACCATAGGCAACTTTACGCTTACGCAAGAAGTCGAAGTTAATGTTGGTGTACCAATTCGC
>DMCR01000186.1 GCA_003445735.1 Cryomorphaceae bacterium | reverse complement strand
TGGATATATGAATGCAGGCATGTTGCATGATGTGCCTGAGGAGTTGTTGGCCCAAATAAAGACAACCATCCCTATGGACGCTTTTGGCCGTCCCGAACAGATTGTGGAGGCCATTAGCTATTTGCTGGGTAGCGAGTATACCACGGGTCAAACTCTACACGTTAATGGAGGACAATGGATGCCGTAGTAGCCATATACACGACGCAGGATAGTCCACGATTTAGGTGGGCGTCAAAGGTTTTGCTTAGCAAGGCAATGGGCGTGTCGTATTCGGTGTACAAGGAAGCGGAAGCGTTCGAACAAGCTGAGGGATTTAAGATCAACTATAGTGCTGCTTCGATGGAAGGGGTCTTTCAGATTCTTCCTCACAAGCTAATTTGGGAACAGGATATCGTGGAGCAAGAGCTCTATGCCGGACAATGGGAAGGGATTCCCACGGTATGTCAACGCCAGTTAGGGGATTTACCCTTCGATCCTATTGCGGCGACCTTTTTCTTGGTATCGCGATACGAGGAATACCTCCCTTTTATTGCGGATGTGCACGGACGCTTTCCGGCCAAGGAGGGTTTCGCCTTCAAGAATGACTTCTTGGGACGTCCGGTCGTCAATGAGTGGGCACTGGCCCTAGGCAAGCTTTGGTTTGGAGCTTCTTTTGATTTGAGCCATCGTTACCAATACTTGACAACCATTGATATAGATAACCTTTTCGCCTTCAAAGGCAAGGGTGCCTTGCGTACTTTGGGGGCCATAGTTAAGGATGTGGCCTCTTTTGATTTTACATTGTTGCGTATACGGTTGGGAGCATTGTGGAATTGGCGCCGCGATCCCTATGATACCTTTAGAAAGCAGCGCAACTGGAATAGGAGCGCGGGCGTCAAGGCCTTGTACTTTATGCTCTTTGCGGAGTTTGGCCCCAAGGACCGCAATGTGAGTCCTTACAGCACGGATGCGGCTATTACCTTGAGAGAGATTGCGGATTGGGCCGTGCTAGGTATTCATCCAAGTTACTTATCTGATAGTGATTTGGATATTGTTGGCAAGGAACGTAAGATGTTGCAAGATGTGGTCCGCCGACCAGTAACGCACAGCAGACAACATTACTTGCGTATGCGTACGCCGCATACGTTTAGAAATTTGATAGAATTGGGCATAAAAGACGAGCACAGCATGGGGTATACCGAATTGCCGGGATTCCGTGCTAGTATCGCTTCGGCCTATACCTTTTACGATGTTGAACTAGAGATGGAGTTGCCGCTCAACCTTCATCCTTTCGCCTTCATGGATGTGACCTATTATGGGGATACCTATTTGAATGTTGGAGCAGAGGAAGCCTTGGTAGCGATGAAGCAATGGGTGCCGGTGGTCAAAACTGTCGGCGGTACGTTGATCTCAGTTTGGCACAACCGCACCTTTAGTCAATTTGAGCCGCAATGGAAGGGCTGGGCTGAGGTATATAAATCATTCATTGATGCGGCCAAATCTTAAGTACATCCCGCATGTTGAGATCGATTTCGAGCGCTGGGATCGATGCGTATCTGGTACAGCTCACCCGCAACCTTATGGTTTTAGTTGGTACCTGAACTGGGTAGCGCTAACATGGGATGCCCTGGTCTATGGAGATTACGAGGTGGTATTTCCCTTGTTTCCACGAAAGAAAAACGGTATCTCATTCACCACGCGTCCCTATGGAATACAAGCCGTAGGACCATATTCCACTATTCCATTGTCTGCACAGTGGTTAGAGAAGTTGATGGAGGAGGCTATGGAACATTTTACCTATGGGGAATTCTTTCTTTCTCCTGGCGTGGCCTTGCCGTCCCATTGGACCAGCGAGAAGTATTCGAATTTTGTTCTGTCCACCAAAGCATTGTATAAGGAATTGGCAGCCGGGTATAGTGCACAGACCAAGCGCAATCTGAAAAAAGCACAAAAGAGTAAGTTAGAATTCGCTCAATGGGCCACGGCTCAAGATGTCGTGCGTTTATGGAAGCAGAATACCCAGGAGAAGACCCATATTACCTCAGAAAACATCGATAGTTTGACGAAGATCCTTGAGTTTTGCCTTTACCAAAAAAGAGGTATCCTAATGGCCGTATATGATGAGGGAAATACTCTAGTTGCCGGGCAGATATGGGTCCAATTCCGAGGTCGTTCCACGCTCTTACTCAACGCCAGTTCGAGTTACGGCAAGGAATGTGGCGCCCCCACCTTGCTCATTGACCAAATGATTCAGCTCCATGCTGGTTCAGATCATATGTTGGATTTTGAAGGAAGCAGTATTCCAGGATTGGCACGATTCTACAGCGGATTTGGCGCCCATGACGAACCCTTTTATTTCCACGTAGAGAATAACCTGCCTTGGTACCTGCGCTGGCGCAAACCCAAAACCACACGTTCGTGAAATACCAACACCTCTTCTTTGATTGGGACCATACCCTCTGGGACTTTGAGAAAAACTCTGAAATGTCCTTGCGTAACCTTTATTCAGATTTGGGATTGCCGGACTTAGGCTTACCAAGTTTTGAGCTATTCTTCGATAAATACATTACCATCAATGACCTGAAATGGGATTTGTACCGTGCCGGGACTATTGATAAACAAACCCTGCGTGAAACTAGATTTCGCGAAACTTTCGAGCATTTTGGGGTGAGCGCTAAAGACGTGGCTTGGGAGATGGAACTCCGCTACATTAAGGAGACGCCGTACCAGAATCATCTGATTGAAAGTGCCGCCGAGGTGTTAGAAGAACTAAAAGTAGCAGGCTGCGTTTTACATGTCATAACCAATGGTTTTCACGAAAGTCAAAACATCAAATTCACCGAAAGTGGTCTCGAGCCGCTTTTTGATTTATTGCTCTGCAGTGACCAAGTAGGAGTGAACAAGCCGGATCCAAAGATTTTCCGTCGCGCCCTTCAACTCACGGGTGCAGAGCGCAAGGAGAGTTTGATGATCGGTGACTCCCTCATTGCGGATTGTATTGGGGCGAGAGAGCAGGGTATTGACCAGGTCTACTTCAACCCGAAAAAAGTGCCACACCGTGAGAAATTGACTTTTGAGATTACGCATTTGGAAGAATTAGTCCCAATTATTTTAAATGGATAATATGTCTGTCAAAAGGGATATTCGCAGCTTATCTCAGGATCAGATGGTCCAATTCTTTGAGGCCAATGGCGAGAAAGCCTTTCGCGCCAAACAAGTCTATCAGTGGCTTTGGCAAAAGAGTGCTTCGTCGTTTAACGAGATGACCAACCTGAGCAAATCCACCCGCTGCTTGCTCGAAGAACATTTCTACTTCAACCTCTTAGAGGTCGATCTCATGCAGCGTTCTAAAGACGGCACCATCAAAAATGCTGTGAAATTACACGATGGGGCCATGGTGGAATCTGTGCTCATCCCAACGGAAAAGCGTATAACCGCTTGTGTGAGCTCCCAAGTAGGGTGTAGCCTCGATTGTACCTTTTGTGCGACGGCGAGCCTCAAACGCATGCGAAACCTCACTCCAGATGAGATTTACGATCAAGTCGTTGTCATCGATCAGCAAGGCAAGGAATATTTCGACCGTCCGTTGACGAATATTGTCTTTATGGGAATGGGGGAGCCGTTATTGAATTATAACAACGTCCTGCAGGCCATTGATAAGATTACCGATCCGAAAGGATTGGGCATGTCGCCAAAGCGTATCACGCTTAGCACCATCGGCGTCCCTAAGCTCATCAAAAAAATGGCCGACGATCAGGTCAAATTTGGTCTCGCTATTTCCTTGCATAGCGCCATCGAAGAAAAGCGCGCCAAACTCATGCCGCTCGCGCACAAGAGCACGACTCTATCGGATTTACGCGAGAGTTTGCAGTATTGGTACTACAATACGGGTCGCGGAGTGACCTTCGAATATGTCATTTGGCGTGGGATCAACGACGAGGAAGCCGATGCTATCGCCCTCGCAAAGTTCTGTGGCGCCATACCGACAAAGGTGAATATTATTCAGTACAACCCCATTGATAATGGGCCGTATACGCAGGCATCGCAGGAGGCGGTGGATATGTACAAGCGTATTTTGGCAAAGCGCCGCATTGTGTCCACCGTTCGCCATTCCCGCGGTCAAGATATCGATGCCGCCTGTGGACAACTCGCGAATAAGAGTGGTGATTAGCGACGCCACTTCATGTCCTTCGGATCTGGTGCGTTTTTGGTCCACTCTATAGGTCCGTCGCAACCGATTTCAATGACCATGGAATTTGGCCCGCCGAATATCCCAAGCATATCACTGCGCCATTGACGCAATTCTTGAACATCAGTAGCGTAACAACTCATAGTGAGGATGGAAATGTAGTTCTTTTCAATGATTATAACGGCAGGGTTCACGTGGTCTACACTGCGGTAATCACGTCCAGGAGTCACGCGTTTATCGCCAATAAATGTTTTGAACCAGAACTTAAGCGCGTACAAGATTTCATCTTCATCCTCATACGCAAAAGTGCTCAGGTGGTAGGTAGGCCTAACTTTATTGCCCAATTCATTTACCTCTTTCTCCAATTGCTTGAGTTGGTAATATTCGTGTTGCACGAATTCAGTTTCCTGTAATACCCCGTAATCGGGCTCCCTACCGTTGATGGATTTTACTTTAAATCTGCCCTCTAATTCACTAACGAATAACTCAGTACGTTGATTCAATTCTTCTACCTGTCCGCGAACGTGCAAGGCGGTTAAGGTGATAAGAGCTACAAAAAGGTTTTTCATAATGCTAAGTCTGCTATGACAAATGTACTGCCGCCGATAAAGATAAGGTCTTTCGGTTCTGCGTTATTTTTTGCGGCATCCCAGGCGTCTCGTACCGAGTTGTAGTGGTTCCCATAGTAACCCATACTGGCTGCGAGCTCGCCCAATACTTCTGGAGGGGCTGTTCGGAGACTAGAGCTACCCGTCCAATAATACTTGGATTCGTCTTTGGGCAACAATTCTAAGACCTTTTTAAAGTCCTTATCACTAGCACTGCCCAATACCCAATGAATAGTGCCTTCACTTTCACGTTGTGCTTGCGGGACTAGTTCAGAAAATGCGTGGCCGTTGTGGCCGGTATCACAAACCGTTCTAGGCTCTTCACCAATAATCATCCACCGACCTTGAAGTCCGGTATTGGCCACCACTCGAGTAAAACCTAATGACCATACCGCCCGGTATTCCGGGAAGAGTAAGTCTAAGGCAGTTGCGGCTCCATTGATATTGTCTTTTTGATAATCCCCCCGCAAATCGCTCTTGAACTCAAAACTCGATGCCCAGAACAAGGGTGACTTTTGGTCGTGGGCCATTCGCTCAAAGACGGCTTGGGTTTCAGGATCTTTTTCAACCAAAATGGCGGGTACTCCCGGTTTGATAATCCCAGCTTTTTCACCCGCTATGGCTGCTCTAGAATTACCCAGCCATTGTTCATGGTCTAGGCCGATATTGGTAATTAAGATGAGTTCAGGTTGGCAGATATTGGTAGCATCCAATCTTCCTCCCATTCCTGTTTCTAAAATGATCCAGTCCACTTTTTCGTGCTCAAACCATAGTAGCGCAAGCATCAAGGTGAGCTCAAAAAAGCTGTAGCCGCCCTCGGTGAAAAAGTCTTGGTGCTCCGTAAAAAATTCGATGACGAAGGATTCAGGAACTTTTGTGGTGCCAATTTTTGCACGCTCTCTAAAATCAAACAAATGCGGCGAGGAGAAAACACCAACTCGCAATCCCATTTCATGCATTCCGGATGCCATCAAATGTACCGTTGATCCTTTGCCATTAGTACCGGCCACGTGAATAGTGGGAATCTCGGTACCGGGATTACCTAAATTAGACCACAACTCCTGTGGGCCTTCTAGACCAATCTTGTAATTCTTGCCTCCGCCGTCGCGCTGAAAATTTGGCACTGCGCTATACAGCCATTGTACAGCTTTGTCGTAGGTCATTGGAGATCGAATCGATAGACGATAAAACCGACGCGTCTAAGATTTCCAGTATCTGCGCTCCAAAGTGAATTCCGCGCAGCGACTCTTGCTTTTTGAACCAAACAGGTATTTGAACCAAAGTTTGATTTTGCAAGGCTTGCGGGAATTTGATTATTCGGAGCTAATTCAGCTTCGAACACCTTACCTTCCGCATTGACGGCAATTTTAATGACCACTACACCTGCATAATTACAGCCTGTTTCAGGCTCTGGAATATCAACGGGTCGTCCGTTCATCCAATATTGTCCGTTGTTGCCTACTCCACCGTTACCCGTGCGGTTCGGACTTAAAATATCGCCATTAGGGTCTCCTTGATCACCGCTGCCTTGAGTTTCGCCCTCTCCCTGACCATTCCCTTGGTTCTGAGTATTGAACATTCGGTTGAGTCGTTCTTGTTTGCGCTGGCGCTCCAGTTCTTCTTCTGTGGGTAGAGGATCTGGTTCAGGATCAAGGGTCGTTTGCTCTTGAACAGGCTCCTGCGGTTTTTGTACTGGGTCCGGTTGTGTTTGCGTAGTAGTTTCTTCAGTGGGCTCACTGATTACTGGTGCCTCATCAATATCTTGAGTCACGACCTCTTCCTGAGCCTGCGGGGCCTCTACGGGTTCAGCTGGAGCCGGGGGAGGAGGTGTAACTGGAGCAGCTTGAGAAGTATTTCCTAATCCATCATCTTGATAGCCAAAGTTGATGGCAATACCTTCTTCTGGTGGAGGATCCTGGTAGGTGAGTCCATAGAATGCAAACCATAGTAAAAGCAGCGCATGGAAAACGATGGTTCCAATGCGTGCCTTATTTCGGTTTATATTCTCGTTAAATGCCATTAGTTCGGATCAGTTGCGATGATCATTCTCATGTTGTTACGGTATCCTATGTCCAAAATCCGTACCGTTTCTCCCGTAGGGATGCTTTGGTCTGCGCGAAGTACAATAACAGGCTCTTCATCAGAAGCTAACTGTAATGCAGCTGCTTTTAGACGAGATTCTACCTGGTCATAGCTGATGATAGTCCCATTGAGGTCGAACTCAAGGTCTTCATTTACAGTGAGCGTAATATTCTTTTTCTTAACCGTCTGTGCGCCGCTTTTTGGCAAGATGATATCCAATGCGCTTGAGGTGACCAGGGTGGAGGCTAAGATGAAGAATATGAGTAGTAGGAAGACCAAATCTGTCATTGACGACATATTGACTTCCGCACTTACTTTACTTCTTGAACGTAAATTCATAATGAGTCCCGATTATGCTGGTTCGTGCAAAAGGTCTAAGAAGGCCATCGCACTGTGTTCAAGTTTATACACCACGCGATCCACGCGTGTTACGAGGAAGTTGTATCCAAAGTAGGCGATGATACCAACCAATAAACCGGCAACGGTTGTGGACATTGCGGTGTAGATACCTTCCGCCATCATATCGAGCTTGATCTGGCCGCCTGCGTTGGCCATTTCTTTAAAGGTCAAGATCATCCCTATAACCGTTCCCAAGAATCCAATCATAGGTGCACCTCCTGAAATAGTTGCCAACATTGCCAGTCCTTTTTCTAATCGGGTTACTTCTAATTTACCCTGATTCTCAATGGCTTGTGTAATATCACCTAGTGGTTTCCCGATACGGCTAATGCCTTTTTCAATCATTCGTGCCACTGGGGTGCTTTCTGCAGTGCACAAAGCCTGTGCACTTTCAAGCTTACCATCCAAGACCATGTCTTTGATG
>DMCR01000143.1:5926-27944 GCA_003445735.1 Cryomorphaceae bacterium | reverse complement strand
GTCAAGAGTTGGTTCAAGGTGTTTTCCCGCTCGTCATTTCCTCCGGTAAAGTTGTTTTTGCCACGGGCACGGCCAATGGCATCGATTTCATCGATGAAAATGATACATGGAGATTTTTCTTTCGCTTGTTTAAATAGGTCACGCACACGAGAGGCACCGACACCTACGAACATCTCTACGAAATCTGAACCACTAAGTGAGAAGAACGGCACCTTCGCCTCGCCAGCCACCGCTTTAGCGAGAAGGGTCTTACCGGTTCCTGGGGCCCCTGAAAGCATAACACCTTTGGGAATGCGGCCGCCGAGTTCAGTGTATTTTTTCGGGTTTTTCAAGAAGTCTACAATCTCAAGTACCTCTTCCTTCGCACCGGTCATTCCCGCTACTTCATTGAAGGTCGTTTTCACCTCAGTATCTTTGTCGAATACCTTGGCACGTGATTTTCCTATGTTGAAAATCTGACTGCCACCGCCGCCTGGGGAGCCGCCCGACATTCTTCGCATCAAAAACATCCATACGGCAATCATGAGCACTAGTGGAAGTACCCATGATATGATATCGCCCAAGAAGTTGTCTTGAGTTTCATAGTTCACGGCAATTTGCTTTTCACCAGAATGCATGCTGTAGTAATCTTTGATGCGGTCTTCGAAGGCTTGTGAAGGCATCTCGAAGATGTAGTGTGGACCCGGATTGACTTCTTTGCTCAAGTTGGAGCTGCGTACCTCCTCGTATCGCTCCGAATCTTTCAGCGCGTCCTCCTTGATAAAGACCTGGATCTTTTTCTCGTTTATGATCTTGACGCGATCGACATCGCCTAATTCTAATGCGATTTCAAACTCCTGGTAGTTTGAGGTTTTTGCACTAAAGCTTACCGCACTAAAGATTTGCATCCCGATGAATAGAGCAAAAATTGCGATGTACACCCAGTAGAAGCCGAAGAGAGGACTCTTTGGTTTCTTCGGATCACCACCTTTTTTATCGTTGGCGTTTTTGGCAAACTGTTTTTTCAGCTTATCAATTTGTTTTTGGTTGGGATTCTCGGCCATTTTGCTGTTATAAGTTTTCTAATGTATGCACATCTGCATCTCCCCAAAGGCTCTCTAAATCGTAGAATTCGCGGATGCCATTTTGGAAAATATGAACTACCACATTAACGTAATCCATCAAAATCCATTCGGCATTTTCACGGCCTTCTACATGCCATGGTTTATCTCCAACATTTTCACGGACCATTTTGTGCACGCTTTCTTGTAATGCGTTTACTTGAGTGTTGGAATTACCCTCCGCGATGACGAAGAAATCCGTCACTGCGTTTTCAATTTTCCGTAAGTCCATGATGGTAATATTCTCGCCTTTTATCTGTTGAAGGCCGTTCACCACAAATTTTTTAAGGAGCTCCGAAGAGGCTTCGGGTTTTTGATGCATGAATGAGTGTTCTATTTGTGCTTAAATTACCAAAACATATGCCATCTTCGGTACAAGCAATAAAACAGGCCCTAATGCAGGATATTGAGACTATTTATTGGCTCGAACGCGTCGACAGCACACAGCTGGAATTAAAGCGTAAATTACAAGAAAACCCGGATATGGCGCACCTTAGCGCTGTGGTCGCGGCTTCTCAGGACAAAGGTAGGGGACGCGGTGTGTCAAAGTGGCACGATTCCCCAGGAAATTCGGTGCTTTTGTCGGTTTTATTGCGTTGGCCCTTGCCGGTGAAGGAGAGTTTCGATGTAAATAGATGGATTTGTAGCCGATTATCTTCTGTCCTCCCCGCTTTGGTAGCTTTCAAATGGCCCAATGATTTGATGGTAGGCGATCGGAAATTAGGCGGTATGCTCATTGAGAATCATTGGGGTTCTTCGGGAATTAAAAGCTCGGTATTGGGTTTAGGTATTAATGTGCGTGCATCGCAAACAGATTTGGCCCATAGTATTTCTATGGAAACCCTTGGCGTGGAGGGCGAAGTGATGCATTGGGTTCAGGAGATTATTGCGGCCTTGCGACCGCAGGCCCTCGAGTTTGCGGATGTTCCTGCGTTGAGAAAGGACTACGACCAATTATTATGGGGTCGTAATCAGTGGCAAAACTATATGGTTGATGGGGTGCAGTTTGAGGCTCGAGTGGCCTATGTTCAGCCCTCAGGCCACTTGGGCTTAGAATTAAAAGACGGTACTGTGGCGCATTATGACCTCGATACCGTCAGGTGGGTTAATCCATATTCGGAGTAATTATTGGCCCCAACGGGATGGTTCCACTCGCCATTCTTTTAGCATATCTAACTGATTGGGTAGAATAGAACCTTGTTCTTCGGCTAGCTCCAATAGGTGGTGGTAATCACTTAGCGTGTTCAAGCGAACGCCTGATTCTTCGAAATTGTCTCGAGAGACTTGAAAATCATAGGTAAAGATGGCCAACATACCCAAAACTCGTGCGCCGGCTTCTTTGAGTGCGGCAACTGCTTTAAGGGAAGATCCGCCAGTAGATACAAGGTCTTCAATGACAACGACATTACTGCCTGGCTCGAAAAATCCTTCAACCTGATTTTGGCGCCCGTGGCCTTTCGCTTTGTCGCGAACATAGATGAAGGGAACGCCCATGTATTCGGCAACAAGCACGCCGATGGCGATGGCTCCAGTGGCTACACCTGCGATGTAATCTGGTTTTCCGTAGATCTCCTCAATTTGCTTGGCGAACTCAATTTTTAGGTAGTTGCGAATGGTGGGAAAACTTAAGGTGAGTCGGTTATCACAATAAATTGGACTTTTCCATCCACTAGCCCATGTAAATGGTTTTTCCGGTTGTAATTTGATTGCTTTAATTTGCAATAGGCTCTCAGCTATTTTGAGTGCCACTTGTTTGTTTTGTATCATGCTGCAAAATTACGTGAAAGTTTTCATTAGGGGCGCCATCCTAGTCCCGGTTCCGGGCCAGGAAGCTCCTGATTTTATCAACACCTTACTCACACTAAAAAGCGTAAAACGCTGGTTGAAAGAGTGCTATAACGGATCGGAAACCCGGACTTTTGAGATAGGGCAGAATCATGTGTTCTGGGCCTACTTTATGACCTTACATCAGCGTGTTATTGCTGCTGGTGGTTGGGTACGCAATGAGGCAGGTGAGTTGCTCGTTATTGAGCGTAACGGAAAATTAGATATGCCTAAAGGCAAATTAGAGTCCAAGGAAACCGTGGAAGTATGTGCCGTTCGCGAGGTGCAAGAGGAATGTCATGTGAAGCAATGCAAGATTACCGGTCCAGCCGTTCGCACATACCATTGCTATCTAAATAGAGGTGGATACACGCTTAAGACGACTTATTGGTACCCCATGTTGACGAATTATTCTAAGAAGCTCAAGCCACAGATTGATGAGGGCATTACGGCCGTATATTGGGCGTCGCCGGCACTGTTAAAGGAGCGTATGGCGGAGTTACCCACCTACAATAGTCTGACTGAGACCTTCGAAAAATTTACCCAGGAAGCTTAAGGTTGCACAGTTACGGGTACGAATTTCTGCAAATCGCCGCCGTGGTTGTAGACTTCTCGAACGATGCTTGAGCTGATGTATGCGTAGCGCGCACTAGTGAGAAGAAAGACAGTTTCTAAATCTGGCACCATCTCGCGGTTGGCTTGAGCGATTGCTTTTTCAAACTCAAAATCTGCAGGGTTGCGAAGGCCGCGCAATAAGAATTGGACCCCTTGCTCCCTTGCAAAATCAACGGTCAAACCTTCGTAGGTAATGACGCTAATCTTGGGTTCATGCGCGAAGGTCTGCTCGATCCATTGGACGCGTTGCTCAAGCGAAAAGAGGTAGTTTTTCGCGCTGTTCGTTCCTACGGCGATTTTGATCTCATCGAAGAGGGGGACGGCCCGTTCAATAATATCTACATGCCCCAGGGTGATGGGGTCGAAAGATCCTGGGAAGAGTGCAATTCTAGACATGGTTCGAAGTTAGCCAATCTTTTTGGCTTGGGTTCTGGCGATGGATTCTTCGGCCAATTGGGCCAAGACCTCACTTAATTTCCAGCCTCTATGTGCAATTTGCTGCGGAATTATGCTAGCTTGGCTCAGGCCCGGTATGCTGTTGATTTCAATCATTACCGGCTCCTGCGCAGTTGTGATGATGAAGTCGATGCGAACAATGCCCTCGAGTTTGAGGTTGTCGTACACTGCGGTTGAAATTTCACTGATTTTTTCTGCGACTTTATCGGAGATTCGGGCAGGGGTAATTTCCTGGCTCTTGCCTTCGTATTTGGCTTTGTAATCAAAGAATTTGGCTTCGGTGGGGACAATTTCGGTGATGGCGATAGCCTCTGGTTGCTGGCCATTGTAGCGCAGCACGCCACATCCCACCTCTGTACCTATAACGCCTTCTTCCACCAGCACCTCGTCGTCCTCGGAGAAGGCGTAATTAAAGGCGGCTTCGAGTTCTTCGGTGGCTTCCACACGCGTAACACCAAAGCTAGATCCGGCGCGGTTCGGCTTTACGTATACTGGGAAGTTCCAACTACTGAAAAGGTCGAGGTCGGGCAGTTGGGTGAAGAGTTGCCCCTTGGGGACGTCGTAGCCAGCGGCGCGCAAGATTTGGTTGCAGCGCGCTTTGTTGAAGGTCAGGGCACTTTGGAAGGTAGGGCAGGTGCTGTGAGGGATGCCGAATACTTCGAGCATTCCTGCGATGTGCCCGTCTTCGCCAGGGGTTCCGTGAATGACGTTGAAAACGAAGTCGGCGCTGAGGTCGGTGAGCTTGATTAATTGGTCCTTCAACCAAAATCCGTCTTTCTTCAAAACAACGAAGAGCACTTTGTAACCCGCCTCGATAAAAGCAGCCTCAGCAGTACGCCCTGAGGCAAGGCTGATTTGGTGTTCTGTGGAATATCCACCGGCAAGAACAACGACTGTTTTCATAGGGATTTGTATTGGTGTAAATGTAATGTTTTGGAAGCTTCTTCGGTAGGGTCCAAAAAAGTATCTTTACCTCATGAAGCAGTGGATCAGATTCCTTTTTAACAAACTCTTCTTGAAGACAGTGTTCTTTAGCGGCTTGTTTGTGATTATTGTCGGTGGAAGTGTGTTGTTCTGGATGAATAGTACGACGCAGCACGGCAAGACGCTGCAAGTACCAGATGTTCGTTTGATGGCATTGGAAGAGGCTGCCCAAATCATTGATTCGCTGGGACTCACTTTTGAGGTAATCGACAGCACACATTATGTCCCCGGCGTTGCGGAAGGGGCTGTAGTGGAGCTCTTCCCGGCGGCGTTTGCGCAAGTAAAATTGGGCCGAAAACTAATGTTGAGCACCAATCCTTCAAAGCTTCCAAAGTATCCACTTCCAAATTACAAAGATCAATTAGTGGGGTACGTCACCTCGAAATTCAAACAGAAGGGCATGGTCGTCGACTCTCTCGTTCTAGTCCCGGATCTGAGCCATGATTTGGTGTTGAAGGTAATAGATGCCAAAGGTCTAATTGCCGAAGAGCAAGCTTTATATCCCACGGGATCACACTTCACCTTATATGTTAGTGGTGGTCAAGGCAATGCCGAGATGTATTTGCCGGATCTAATGGGATTGCGCTTAGACCAAGCCAAGCAGGCCTTGATGACCTACAGTTTGAATTTAGGTGCAGTGACCTATATCGACAAAGTACAAGATTCTGCGGAGGTATTCGTTAACCGACAGTACCCAGTATTTGAGGCCGATATGATGGTGCTCGCGGGGAGCTCTGTCGACTTATGGTTGACCTCGGAGGCGCCCGCGCCCGTCCAAGAACCTTCGGATACGACTAACCTGTAATTCATGAAGTACCTTAAATTATTGCTGTCCTTTTGGGTGATAAGCCCCGCTTTTGCCCAAGTGCAAGAAGTAACCCTTCCGTGGCCCAGTGGTACTTCCATGGCCGCTGACGGAATAGAAACAACCGACACAATCTTGCCTCCCTTTGTCGATGATTTCTCACGTGGGAGTGGGGTGCCAAATCCAGCCTTGTGGAGTGATGCGAATGTTTGGATCAATGATGCCTTACCGTTGTATCAGAATTCGGTGGGCGTGGCCACCTTCGACGGTTGCAATGAATTTGGCAAACCTTATATGGCCGGCAATACCAACAGCGATACATTGGCCGATGTGCTCACGTCGAACTACTTGAATTTACAAGGCATGAGCAACGTGTGGTTGTCGTTCCAGTACCAACGCGCCGGTTTGGGCGAGGCACCTAGTTCTACGGATAGTTTGGTAGTCCAATTTTATTCTCCCGTAGACGGCCAATGGACTTACATCTGGGGAGCCAAGGGAACAGGAAGTGCCGATGCTTTTCGTACGGCGATGCTTCCAGTTCAAGGGGCAAATTATCTCCAAAAAGGCTTTCGCTTTCGCATCGCAGCCTATGGCGCACGCGGCGGCGCCTTTGATATTTGGAATGTAGATTACGTGCAGCTGGACAAAGACCGCAATGCGGCAGATTCCATAGTTACTGAGCCCGCCTTTGCCCGTATGCATCCACTCATTACCGGGAACAAGAGCTACACTTCTTGGCCTTGGTGGTTGGACATGAGCAACTCGCTCGCCAACCGACCTTCCTCTCTGACCTTTACCTACAGACGTATGGGTACCGTTCCTTCGGGTGGTTGGAGTTTAAATCTTGGGCAATACCGATGGTTTGAGAACGGCACCTTGGTTCAGCAATTGACTGCGGTTCCCGTGATCACCAATACCCAACACGACCAGGACCAAACCTTCGATGTTGCGGTACCAGGCGCGGCTTTGGGAACACTAACCGGGCCTACTGTGGTGGAGACCAAAGTATGGTTCGACGGTTCTGCCGCCGGGCTTCGTTCGAACGATACCGTACGCGGTACATTAGAATTAGACAATTACCTGGCGCTAGATGATGGCGCGGCCGAGAGGGCTTATGGCATCGAAAACGTTATAGGATCACGTGTGGCCCAGAAATTCATCACAGGCGGATTGGGGAATTCAGATTCATTGAAGGGCGTGGCGTTCAACTTCATCACCTTCGAGGACGACAATAACGCCTTTAAGATTGCCGTGTGGGCACCTGCGGACAGCGGCGATGTTCCGGGCCAGCTTCTATATATATCCGACTCCACTTACGAAGGGGCACAAGGCTGGAACATCGGTGATGTGATTCCCTATTCATTAGGTTCTGCCGTGGACATCAGTGCTTACAATGCAGTATGGATTGGCTATGTGGATATGAGCACGCAGAGTACGGTTTATGTTGGATTAGACCGCCACCGCGCATTACCGAATAATCTGCCGAGGTATTACGGCGATGGGTTTAATTGGTACCCCTCACTCGAAACAGGAGCACTCATTATGCGGCCGTATTTCCGTTATGATCCTGCGAACATGAAACTACCTATTTGTAGGGATGACAGAGAGTTTAGATTCTATCCAAACCCAGCGACGACACAGCTTAATGTTCAATCTTATGGAGAAGGCGATATGATCGTTCGCATCGTAGGAATGGACGGCAGAGTTTTGATAGAACAATGCAGTACCCCACGTACGTCTGTGGACATTTCCACCTTAGCGGATGGGGCATACGTTATGGAGATTATACAAGGCGACCAATTCTGGCGCACAAAATGGATGAAGCACTGATGGTAGACCCTGCGGATCAGTACGACGAAGAGGAAAGAGAGGACCTGTACGTCCACCACAGCTTCACTGCAGAGAAGGGGCAGAATCCTTTGCGTGTGGACAAGTTTCTATTCAACTTTTTGGAGGATACCTCGCGCAATCGCATTCAAAAAGCGGCCGATGCCGGTGCCATTCATGTCAACGGTCTGCCGGTAAAGTCAAATTATAAGGTCAAGCCTGGAGATGAAGTAGCTATCGTAATGGCAGAGCCGCCCCGCGACTACGAACTCATCCCGGAAGAAATTCCGCTCGACATCTTACATCGTGACGAGCACGTTATTGTCATCAACAAGCAACCCGGGCTAGTCTGTCATCCCGGACATGGAAACTTCTCGGGAACCTTAGTGCACGGCCTGGCTTACCTCGCGGAAAATTTACCCATAGGCAAGAGCGGCGAGGAGCGTCCCGGTCTGGTCCACCGCCTCGACAAGAATACTTCAGGGGTGATGGTGGTGGCTGCTTCGGAGCATGCCATGAGCCATCTGGCCAAGCAGTTCTTCGACCGTACCACGCGCCGCGAATATGTGGCCATTGTGTGGGGGAATGTCAGAGAAGATGAAGGGACCATTACCGGTCACATCGGCCGCAGTGCGCGCGATAGATTGCAGATGACAGTGTTCGAAGATGGTTCAGAGGGCAAACACGCTGTGACCCATTACAAGGTGTTGCAACGCTTCGGATACGTTTCGGTGGTCAGCTGTCGATTGGAGACCGGCCGTACGCACCAAATTCGCGTGCACATGAAATACCTCGGCCACCCGCTTTTCAACGACGAGCGCTACGGCGGCGATAAGATTTTAAAGGGTACTACCTTTACGAAGTACAAGCAATTCATTTCGAATTGCTTCAAGGCATGTCCGCGACATGCGCTTCACGCGAAGAGTTTAGGATTTACTCATCCGGTTACCGGTGAACTCCAATTCTTCGAAAGCGTTATACCTGAAGATTTGCGTGAGGTCATCGAACGTTTCGAGAACTATACGCAATACAATGGAGATGGCATAAAAAAGGATGAATAAGAGTAAGATCATAGTGTTGGTATTGCCTTGGTTGCTTGCAGCGAGCTGTGGGGGACCGGAGCCGACTTTTGAACCTACTCCCTTAGCCCTTGAGTACCCAGTCCACTTCCCAGCCCCACAAATTCCCGCGGATAATCCGATGACGGTGGAGGGTGCGCGCTTGGGACGTCACTTGTTCTTTGACGAGCGATTGTCCGGGGATAATAGTCAAAGTTGCGCCGGCTGCCATTTACAAGAGAGCAATTTCGCGGAGCCCACCGCCTATAGTACGGGCATCGATGGGATTACGGGAGAGATCAATGCCATGGTACTTTCTAATCTTGCATGGCAGAAATTCTTCTTTTGGAACGGTCGTGCGTTGACCTTGGAGGAGCAGGTGTTGGAACCTGTGATCAATCCTATAGAGATGCACGAAACTTGGCCGGACGTCATAGAGAAATTGGAACAAGATGCTAAATATGTACAGCTCTTTGAGGAGGCCTTTGGGGAGAACGGCATCAACCAGGACAATGCGGCGAAAGCCTTGGCCCAATTCCTTCGTACGCTCATCACCGGCAACAGTAAATTCGACCAATACCTAGAGGGCACCTACAACTTTACCGCTAGCGAGCAGCTTGGCTTTGATATCTACAACAACGAACAAGGCGATTGTTTCCACTGCCACGGGTTGGCCGCTACGGGCTACCAGATGGGCGCCTTTGGTTTGTTGCAATTCACAAACAACGGTTTGGACAGCACTTACGATGTCGGCGACGGACGCGAGGCGGTGACCAATGATCCCGACGACCGAGGATTGTTTAAGATTCCGAGCTTGCGCAATGTGGAATATAGCTTCCCGTACATGCACGACGGCAGGTTCCAGACGCTCGCTGAGGTGGTGGAATTCTACAATATGGGAGGGCATATAAGTGCTACTGTAGATCCAAATATGAAGGCGGCCGGTGTAGGACGAAATTGGTCCGATGCGCAAAAACAAGGCTTGCTAGACTTCCTCAACACCTTTACCGACACGGAGTTTTTGACCGATACAGCTTTCACTTCTCCTTGGTAATGAAGTTGTTACACAGCGATACAGCCTTTATCGATCGAATGTTTCCCAATATGCCGCATCACGTGGTTTGTATTTCTAATGGGGTGGCGGCAAATTTTCCCAAAGGCACCCGTACCCGTGTTGTTCTGCGCATCAATGGACAAGGCTATATTCAATGTGGCTTGAATAGTCATTCCCCCGGCATTCGTTGCATGATGGTGAGCAAGGCGCATATGAAAAGCCTCGGCTTGATGGCAGGTGAAAAGGTCGCTATTGAAATCTACGAAGACCCTAATCCGCTCGGTGTAGAAATCCCTGAAGTGCTGCTCGCACTATTGGATCAAGACCCCATTGTGGCGGAGGTTTGGGCGCGCATGACGGACGGTCGGAAGCGTACCATATGTCATTCTACCAAGCGCTTAAAAAACGTTGATCTCCAGGTAGAGCGCGCCCTCGAATTCTTCGCCGCAGAGCAGGAAAAGCAGCGCTCACGAGGCCGAAAGTAATTTTTGGCACGCCTTTTGGATTCTAGTTATCAAGGACTCCGTACCTTAACCTAACTATTATCAATTAATACCGTTTATTATGAAAGCGAGAGTACTATTTGTTGCAGCGGTTAGCGCGAGTATGTTGCTGGCGAGCTGTGGTTCAAAAACTAAAGTGCCTAAGGGAGAAATTGAGCAAGTATTGCCTTGTTCTGAATTCAAGAGCGACAACAAAACATTCCGTGTATACAGCTTCGGCGAAAGCGCGGATATGAATGTGGCCAAGAAAAAAGCCTTGAGCAATGCGCGTACAGAGCTTGCAGGAATGGTGAACAGCACGATGAAAGTCGTTGCAGATAATTACGTCAAGAGTATTGAGGTGAACAACATCGAAGAGGTCTTGGAGCGCTTCGAAGAAAACTCACGCACGGTCATCGACGAGCGCATCAGCGGTGCGGTTGTAGTGTGTGACCGAGTAACTCAAGTGACTTCAAGTGGAAAGTTCAAGTACTATATCGCCATTGAATTGGACGGTGAAAAAATCGTCAAAGATTACTACAAGGCCTTGAGCAAGAACGACAAAATCATGGTGGATTACAACTATGAGAAGTTCAAAGAGACTTATGAAAAAGAAATGGAGAAAATGCGCTAGTTAAGCGTAAGCTGATAGAATCTGCATCACGATTTGATCCCAAGATCTGCTTTCGAGCAGGGCTTGGGATTTTTTTAGACCCACCGGTTCGGATAGGGTTTCTTTAATGCGCAAAGTACAGGCGGCTTCGTCCGAAAAATCCACTCCTTCACCAATAGGCGCCAGGGTTTCTTTCATATCCGCTACATCATTGAACAGCACCTTCATGCCCCTGGCTGCGGCTTCCCAGCCTACCAACGAGAAGGATTCAAAATGCGAGGGGACCACAAGTAGTTTGTGAGAATCCAATAAGGCGAGCAGTGCTTCTCCTCTCGTTTGTGGCAAGAACGTGATGGTCTCGCCGGCCGCTGCTTTACATTCTCGGTAATAAACCTGTTGATTTTTGCCAGGATCGCCCACGACCGTCAAGGGCCATTGGTGCTTGCTTGCCCATTGAATAACCGTCTTTTGGTTCTTCAGCCATTCCAACCTGCCCAGGATCAAAATGCCTTCTTTCGGGCCTTCCACCGGCGGTGTGAGGAATTCCTCCGCTACGCCCAAGGGCACTGTAATGGTCTTAGGCAATGCGCCAAAATCTTGTTCAAGGCGACTGGCCTCGCTATCTGAGGAGGTGAGCACCGTGTGGGTGTGTTTCAGCAGGGCTTGAACGTTTCGGTGCTGTCCACGCAGCGCGTAGGCGAGGCCCGGCCATCTATCCGAGCCGTTTACGGCTCGGGCCAACGTTTTCAAATGTTCTAGTCCGTGCTTGCCCAAGACTTTGTAGAGGAGGGGGAAGCGAACGGAATCGGCCAACGCGTAATCTACATAGATGCTGCTCAGGACTTTCTTTCCTGGAAAGGAGGTGAAGTAGGGCAGCAGATCGGCAGGTCGGCCGAGGTTGAAGCCGTGCAGGACGTCGATGTTGTCCGGCAAGGGTGTGCCGGAGGTGGTGATGCTCACATTGTGGCCTTGGCGGCGCAGTGCTGCTGCACTTTGCTCCACCTGCACTGTATCTCCGCCGGGTTGGCTATACAGGGTTTTTCGTGCCACAAAGGCAATGTGCATTAGTCGGCGATCATGTTGTGCTTCTCAAGAACGTCAAGGACATCATCGACATCGGTATTGTCTGAGAAAGTGAGAGGTTTATGGGGCAAGGAAGTATCTACGGACCAATTTCCTTCTCCAAGAAGTTCGTTTAGGTCGGTATTCACTTTGGCGATACATCCGCCACAATTGATTCTTGAATTTATAGTCATTATGATAGGGATTTGTTGTGCATGCGCAGGGAATTGGCCACTACGCCTAAACTACTAAAACTCATGGCAATACTTGCCATTATTGGGGTTAATTCTAGGCCGTATGCTACGGAGAAGGCTCCTGCGGCGATAGGAATGGCGATGATGTTGTAGCCGAACGCCCACCATAGATTGCCTTTGATTGTTTGCATGGTGAGTCGGCTAAGGACAAAAAATTGGCTCATTTGTAGCAGGCCTTCGCGGGTCAACACTATATCTGCGCTCTCTTGAGCTACGGCTGTACCGTGGGCCATGGACATCCCTATATCTGCGGCATGTAGGGCAATGGCGTCGTTGATGCCGTCTCCGAGCATCAGTGTGCGGCCGCGTTGTTGGTATTCTTGCACAAGGGCGAGTTTGTCCTGCGGGAGGAGGCCGCCGTGATGGAATTTGAGGCCGAGGGCCGCGGCGCATTGGGCGACAGCTGCCGGTGTATCGCCCGAGGCAACGATAGGCACAATGCCGAGGTCGTGGAGGCGTTGGATCAGGGCGGGCGCGTCCGGGTGAAGGGCATCCTCGAAACTCACCGTGGCCAGCAGGCTTTCATCGGTGAAGAAGAGGCTGTGTGTTTGTGTGAGAGTCGGGGGTTCGGTGTTGCAGATTTCGCGGAAGAAATTGGCGGAGCCGAGATAGTAGGTGAGACCGTCAATCTTTCCTTGAATGCCTTTTCCAGGGAGCGCTTTAAAACGCTTGATGGCGGGAAGAGCGCCGGAATTGTTGGCGGCGAGGTGTGTTGCAAGCGCGTCGTTCAAGGGGTGTGTGCCCTTCGAGTTCAGCGCGGTCAAGGCCTGAAGTTGGAGGTCTGAAGGTTCTTGGGACCAATTCAGTTCTAAGACCGTCGGTGCCCCCAGGGTCAAGGTGCCCGTTTTATCCAGCAGCGCAAATTTCAAATCTTGGGCCATTTGTAGGGCCGCCGCATTTTTAATCAATAAACCGTTTTTACTGCCCATTCCCGTGGCGGCAACCATGGCCAACGGAGTGGCGAGTCCCAAGGCACACGGGCAAGCAATGACCAGCACATCGATGGCGTAGATCAAGGCCTTTGGGCTGTCCATGTAGAAGTGCCAAAACACGCCGGTGGCCAAGCTCAGGGCTAGAATGGCAGGCACAAAGATTTTCGATATGCGGTCGGTCAATGCTTCTATGGGTGCGGCCGTCCCCTGAGCTTCGACTACGGTATCGATAATACTTCCGAGTGCGCTGGTGCGGCCGGTATGGGTCACTTGGACGAGTAATCCTCCTGAACCGTTGAGGGTGCCGGCCCAAACTTTGGCGCCTTGTTTTTTATCTACGGGTAGGGGTTCGCCGGTGAAGGTGCTTTCGTCGATGGTGGAAATTCCTTCGACAACTATGCCGTCCACGGGCACGCGCTCGGCGGGTTGGATGCGAATGAATTGGTCTAATTCCAATACCTCCACCGGTACCCGCTCTTCCTTCCCCTCTTCCACGCGCGATGCCTGCTGTGGCTGAAGGGCAATAAGCTCCGCCAACGCCTTGCTATTGGATGCCTTGCCGCGGTCTTCGAGGTACTTGCCGATGAGGATGAAATAGATGATGAGTCCCGCACTTTCAAAATAAATCTGTTGGTGCTGGTGGTTGATCCAGCCTACGATAGAGAAGGTGAAGGCGACCAAAGAGCCGAGGGACACAAGGGTGTCCATGTTCGTGGCGAGGTTGAGGGCGAGTTGAAAAGCCTTTCTATGGATGTGACGACCAAAGTATGCGGTGAGGGCGAGGGCGAGAAAGAATTGGACCCCCATCACCCACGGTACCATCAGATGCATCATGCCGATGACCAGCAGCGGAAGGGCAAGGGTGGTGGCGAGGATTAATTCATTGCGCTTGCGTAATAAGGCGGCATGCTGGCTTGCAATGCGTTCTTGCGGCGTGCGGTACTCAGTGGTAAGACCATACCCAGCTTTGGCCAAATTTTCTTTAAGGCTGTGTAAGTCGAATTCGGCAGCGTCGATGGTTGCCTTGAAGGCGCCGCTGGCGTAGCGGACTTGGACCTCAGAAATGCCGGGCATCCCTTCTGCAATGGTATGTGCGCTGTGTGCACAACCTGCGCAGGTCATTCCGCTTAAGGCCCAATTTACTCGCTCTTTTGCCATAGCCCAAAGGTAGGTATTGCGCGCGCTACACGTTATCTTTGAAAGAGAAATTAGCACTGCCCTTATGAACCCACTGATTGATTTCCCTCAGACTGCACACGGCAGTTTGGACTTCGCCGCCATAGCCCCAGCACATTTTATGCCTGCCCTCGATCATTGGATCGCGGTAGCTGAGCAGCGTCAAGAAGCCATTGTGGCAAATCCGGACGCGCCTACCTTCGCCAACACGATAGAGGCACTGGAGTTTTCGACGAACGAGTTGAATATGATCAGCAGCTGCTTTTTCAATTTGAACAGCGCGGAAACCAATAGCGAGATTCAAGAAATCGCGCGCAGCTTCTCACCCAAGCTTACCGCGTTCAGTAGCCAGACCTTGTTGAACGAGCCGTTGTTTTTACGCATCAAAGCGGTAGTGAATCACGCTGAAGAGGGGTTGACCGCGGAGCAGGAACGACTGTTGAAGGAGACCTATGAAGGCTATGTGCGCAACGGGGCCTTGTTACAAGGTGATGACCGGGACAGATTAAAGGCGCTCAACGAGCGTTTGAGCACCTTGAGTTTGACTTTTGGCGAGCACGTGTTGGCGGAGACACAGGCTTTTGAATACCACACAGAGGATGTGACGGTACTGGCAGGATTGCTGGATGATGTGGTGGATGCTGCGGCAGAATTGGCCACTTCAAAAGATAAAACAGGCTACCTCCTCGGCTTGGATATGCCGACCTACATCAGCGTAATGAAATATGCGGAGAACTCAGCGTTGCGGAAGCATTTCTACACGGCCTACGCTTCCCGTGGTGCTCAGGCGAATGAACACAATAATGAAGAGGTGATTCGCGAGATCGTCAACCTGCGATTAGAACGTGCCAACTTATTGGGCTTCGAATCCCATGCGGCCTTGACTTTGAGCAAGCGCATGGCGAAAACACCCGAGACGGTATTCGAGTTCCTCGACCACCTAAAGACAGTGGCAACCCCTGCAGCTCAGAAAGATCTGGCCGAGGTGAGTGATTTTGCGGCAGGTGAGGGCGCTGAAATGCCCTTGCAAGCATGGGACTTTAGCTACTGGGCAGAGAAGTTAAAAAAGGCGACACTGAGCTTAGACGACCAAGCGTTGAAGCCGTACTTCCAACTGGAAAACGTACTGGACGGCGCGTTTGCAGTGGCGGGTAAGCTCTTTGGTTTAACGTTCAAGCCGACGGATGCGGTGAGTGTATACCACGAAGATGTGGATGCCTACGAGGTCTTTGATCGCGAGGGTACATTCCTGAGTCTATTCTATGCAGATTTCTTCCCAAGAGACGGAAAGCGCGCGGGCGCGTGGATGACTAGCTACCGCAGCATGTATGCAGAAGGGGGTACGGAGGTACGACCGCACATTAGCATCGTCTGTAACTTCACAAAACCTACTGCGACTAAGCCGTCGCTGTTGACCTTTAATGAGGTGACCACCTTGTTCCATGAATTTGGTCATGCCCTGCACGGGATGATGGCCAAGGGTACTTATCCGTCCTTGACGGGGACGTCGGTGTATTGGGATTTTGTGGAATTGCCTTCTCAGATCATGGAGAATTGGTGCTACCAGCCCGAGGCATTGGCCTTGTTTGCGGAGCATTATGAAATCGGTGAAATTTTACCTCAATCCTACATAGATAAAATCAAGGAAAGTCAAACTTTCTTAGAGGGCTATATGACACTCCGCCAACTCAACTTTGGGTACTTAGACCTGAGCTGGCACGCCCGCACCGAACCCTTCACAGGATCGGTAGCCGAGCACGAAGCAGCGGCCTTGAAGGAAACCTCACTGTTCGAATCGTTAGAAGGCACCTTATCAAGCACGGCCTTTAGTCATATTTTCCAAGGTGGGTACAGCGCAGGATACTACAGCTATAAATGGGCTGAGGTGTTGGATGCGGATGCTTTTGAGCGTTTCGAAGAAGAGGGGATTTTCAATGAAACCGTGGCCACAGATTTCGCGGTTGTACTGAGCAGCGGCGGTACCGTTGCGCCGGATGAGTTGTACAAGAAGTTCCGAGGGCGTGAGCCGAAGGTGGATGCGTTGTTGAAGCGCGCGGGAATCGCAGCTTAATCGATACGCCATACTTTATGCTGGAATCGTAAGTATAAGGTAATGGAAGCTACTACTAAACCTATAGTCAGCCCAATCCAAACCCCAAGGGGTCCCATTTTTTTAGTGATACCGAGGTAATAACACATGGGTACGGCAATCACCCAATAGGCGATAAAAGCGATTATGGTCGGGATGTTCACATCCTGTACGCCTCTCAAGGCTCCCAAGGTGGTAGCTTGGAGTCCATCCGGTAGTTGGAAAATTCCGGCGGCAATCATCAGTACGGCAGTATACTGTAATACCTCAGGATCTGAGCTATAGAATTCCGGCAGGAAGTTTCGAAGACCGATCAATAACATCATGGTCAACACCATCATGGCTAGGGTAAGGTGGAACAGACTCTGTCCGGCCAGTCGTAGCATTGGAATATCACGTTTCCCGAGCTGGTTTCCCACGCGAATGGTCGCTGCAGCGCCCAGGCCACTAACCATCATATAACTTACTGAGGCAATGTTCAAGGCAATTTGATGCGCGGCCTGTTGTACAGGGCCAATCATACCCACGATAACGCCACTCATAGCAAAGGCACCGGCTTCAAAAACCAATTGTAATCCGCTTGGTACTCCGATGGCAAGAATATCTCGAATACTGCGCCAAGTGATTTCTGTACTTCTCCAATGCGACCAATACAACGCAAACTTCTTGTGCTTACGTATGTAGATGGCCATCCCTAAAACCATCAAGAATCGTGTACTGAGGGTAGCTACCGCGGCGCCCGCTAATCCCAATTCTGGGAACGGTCCCCATCCCGTAATTAATGGGTAATTCAAAACAATATTTAACAAGTTCGCAACCAAGCTCACACGCATCCCCGCCTTGGTATCGCTCAAACCTTCTGCAAACTGCTTAAAGGCAAAGAATGCCATCATCGGAATAATAGAGAGCCCAACTATATGCAGGTAAGGCATGGCTTCTGAAACTACGCGTTCGTCTTGTCCGAGGAGATGGGCAAATTGGGCAAAAATGGCCAAGACACCATATACCAATAATCCCAGTACAGAGTTTAGTACGATTCCGTTTTTGAAATATTTCACTGCTTCACCCGGGTCGTCTTTGCCGTCCGCGCCAGCAATCAAGGGAGTCAATCCGAAGGCCACGCCGATGGCGAATACCATGGGAATGATCAAGATTGAGACAGCCAAGGAGATAGCTGCGAGTGGAATAGTTCCTAGGAATTTACCGACCATAATGGAGTCGGCGACGGATACGAGGATTTGGCCTAGTTGGCCAACCATTACTGGATAGGCTAACTTCAAACTCACCCCATATTGGGTTCGATATTTTGTCCAGCTGTAGGCCACAGCGGCTTACAGGTTGTAGCGCTCGACTTCGCGAGTATAGAAATCTTCGGCTTCTGTGATCAGCCCTTCCAAGGTTTTGGTCAGGTCGCCTTCGCTTTCATCCGTGATATCGTCCAACCACTTCACCTCGTCATTCTCTAGGTTTAAAATGAACGCTGGGAATTCGGTATGTACAATAAATACAGCATCCCGAAGGTCTGTATTGTCGGCTACTAAGAATTTAGGAAATTCCATGGGTATGCTTTTATTGCGACAAAAGTACGCTTATTTATGGGCGAACTTCAGCACATCCTCTCGGGAAATTTCCGTACCACCTAAGATATGTAATCGCTCCATCACATTGCGGAACTCACGGATGTTTCCAGTCCAGTCGTAATCCTGCAAGGCCGCAACTGCGCCAGAGGCAATGGATTTTTGAGCTGCACCATATTCACCAGCCACATTTTTTAGGAAGTGCTCAGCCAATGCCGGGATATCGTTCTTTCGGTCGTTTAATCCTGGTACTTCAATAACAATGACACTCAAGCGGTGGTAGAGGTCTTCTCGGAATTTGCCCTCAGCAATTTCCTTGCGTAAATCTTTGTTCGTTGCTGCTATGACACGCACATCTACTTTTATGCCGCGATCCCCTCCTACGGGTGTAATTTTGTTCTCTTGTAAGGCTCGCAGCACTTTGGCTTGTGCACTCAAACTCATATCACCTATCTCGTCAAGGAATAGGATTCCGCCATGGGCCAGTTCAAATTTACCCTTTCGGTCTTTTTGCGCCCCAGTAAACGCTCCTTTTTTATGACCGAAAAGTTCGCTTTCAATGAGCTCAGATGGAATAGCGGCGCAGTTGACTTCAATTAGGGGCTGGCCGCTGCGTTCACTCTTTTCATGAATATGGTGTGCGACCAATTCTTTTCCACTACCGTTTGGTCCGGTAATCAAAACACGAGCTTCCGAAGGTGCGATCTTTTCTATGAGCAATCTTAATTCTTCTATACCCGAACTTTCGCCAACCATAGTGTATTTCTTACTCACCCTTTTCTTTAAAGTCTTCACCTCTTGCACCAAGCTCTTCTTGTCCAAGGCATTGCGAGTAGTACTCAGTAATCTGTTCAAATCTGGTGGCTTCGGCAAATAATCAAAAGCTCCTTTCTTTAAACAATCTACCGCTGTATTGATATCCCCGTGCCCGCTGATCATGATTACTGGTACTTCCGGGTTAATGGCCATCATTCGGTCCAGCACTTCAGTGCCGTCCAGATGAGGCATCTTGATATCGCAAAAGACAATATCCCAGGCCCCATCATTGAAAGCTTCTATGCCGGCTTTGCCATCAGCAGCCTCGTGTACCTCGTACGTCGAATCTTCTTCGAGCAAGATTTTCTTTAATACACGGCGGATACCGTCTTCATCTTCAATGATGAGAATACGACTCATTGGTTATTTGTTTTCAGGGTTCATATGCCAAACCGTGCGTTGCGGGAACGGAATGGTAATACCAGATTCACGGAATCTGCGGTCAATTTCAAATCTAATTTCACTTTTTGTAGCCTCAATTATAAAGGGGTCTCGAGAATAAAATAAGATTTCAAAGATTATAGCGCTCTCCCCAAAGTCTCGAAGTAGAACAAATGATTCATTATTGGATGTGTTCTTGTTCTTTTCAACACATTCAACAAGTATCTTCTTAACTAAGTCCACATCTGCCCCATATTCTACACCAACTTTAATACTAAACCTCGTCTTAGAATTCTGTAAAGTCAAATTTGTTACCGCCTCATTTGTTATTCGATGGTTAGGCATAATGATAAGAATATCGTCCCTGCTTCGAATTGTTGTCGTTCTTAAACCTATTGATTCGACTTTTCCAATTTCTTCTCCTATCCTAATAATATCTCCTGCAGAAATAGTTCTTTCCATCAGAATTATTATACCCGAACTTAAATCTTTAAATGCATCTTGAAGTCCAAGACCAATACCAACAAACAAAGCAGTTTCTGCCGCAAGAATTGTTGTCACCTCTACTCCCAAGGTTTCCAATCCCATCACAATAATGACAGTATAAACTACATACTTAGTTATTTGAAAAATTGTGTATCTGCGACCATCATCAAAGGCTGGACCCAGACGAAAGTTGTATAGCCATCTTTTGATAAACCAAATAATTATCCTTGCAACTAGAAAAAGTAGGATAACCTCAACTATTCCCTGAATTGATAGCTTAACGATTTGATTATCCCAGATCCTATAATCCAGAATTGTATCAATGAAATTCTTGATTTTGTCTAATGTCTGAGCCATTTATAGAGTTCTTTCCAGGTTATTTTTTTTCCATACATGAGGATTCCTACTCGGTAAATCTTGCCAGCTAGTGCTACCATGGCAAAGAATGTGCCTATTAAGATAGCACCACTTACAAACACTTGCCAAATAGGAATGCCAAAAGGCAAACGAATCATCATCGAGATAGGTGCTGTAAATGGAATCATGCTCATCCAAAAGGCATAGGATCCGTTGGGATCTTGTATTACATTTGCTGCCGTTAATATGGCGATAATCATAGGAACGGTCACCGGTAACATGAACTGCTGGCTGTCGGCTTCTTGGTCTATCGCAGATCCTAGTGCTGCAAACATGGCGCTATAGAGGAAGTACCCTGCAAAGAAGTAAAAGATAAAGCCTCCTATGATTAATGGGAAATTGATGGAACGCAACTGGTCGAAAACCTCAAACCCTTGGATACTTGCAGCCTCAGCAGCACCTGGTCCTGCCGCGGCTTGTTCAGCTAACGCTTCCTGGAAGAGAAGGGTGGTAGCGGCCAAATAAATTCCACCGCTTAGGACCACCCAAATGATGAATTGTACAACACCCACAGAGCCAATACCTAGAATTTTACCCATCATCAATTGGAATGGTCGGACGCTGGAAATAATGACCTCTACAATACGACTACTCTTCTCTTCAATGACGCCACGCATTACCATAACGGAGTAGAAGAAGATGAAGAAATAAATGAAGAAGCCGGCAATATATCCGAGGCCCATCTTAAGTCCGGTAGCGCTTTGCTGTTCCTCTTCGCCCTCCTCACCGACGGTATAGCTCTGGATGCTAACCTGTGTAGCACTTTGTGCCACAACTTCAGGATCTACCCCATTACGAAGAAGCTTTTGCTTGTTTAATCGGTCCTCCAAAATCCCATCAAGGAATTGCACCATGTTTATACTCGGGTCCTCCTTTCCAAAAAGTAGGATATTATTCTTAATGAAATCCGGATCCCAATTCTCGCCTGAAGGAATATATAACAGGGCATCATAGGCCGATTCCGAAAAGAATTTCTTAGCCGTCCTAAAATCATTCTCCCTTGGGTCCAAATACTCCAAATGATATTCTCCACGGCCTTCTTCAGGAATGATCAAAGTGGCCTCATCGAGCACAATGATGTTCTTGTCGTCCTCCGGCATGGAGGCCAAAATCCCTGGTACAATTAATAGGGCGGCAAAGACCAAAGGCCCCAGAATAGTCACTAGCAGGAAGGTTTTCTTGCGAACGCGCGACAAAAACTCACGCTGAATAATAAGTAGAATGGGGTTATTCATGTGGGACCAATTTTGCGCCGTTCTCGACAATCTCAATAAAAATGTCTTGTACACTTGGTAAAACTTCTTCAAAAGCCACCAAAGTGCCCTTCGTAGCCAGCTCGCCGATCATCATCTTTGGGTAGTCCTTAAACTTCACCTCGTAGCTGTGGCCCGTGTGGTGCTTGCTTTCTTGCATTACCGTTCCGTGCCCCCAATGCTCAATAGCCTCCTTCACGACAAACGAATACGTACCGTTTTGGTACCGTTTACGAATATCCAAGAGTGGACCTTCCACCATCACCTGACCATTGTTGATTAGCCCTATATGGTCACAAATCTCCTCTACGCTTTCCATACGGTGGGTAGAGAAAATCACAGTCGCACCTTCCTTGCTCAATCGAAGGATTTCGCGCTTTATTAAATTCGTATTGATAGGATCAAATCCGGTAAAAGGTTCGTCAAAAATCAATAATTCCGGTTCGTGCAACACAGTAGTCACGAACTGTACTTTCTGCGCCATTCCCTTGCTGAGGTCTTCGACTTTCTTCTCCCAGAAATCTGCCATCTCCAATCGCTCAAACCATTTCTTCGCACGCAACTTTGCCTCAGTCGTGCTCAGACCTTTTAATCGGGCCAAATACAATACTTGCTCACCAACCTTCATCTTCTTATACAGTCCGCGCTCCTCTGGCAAATAACCGATGCGCGCAATATCGCTCGGCTGCAAGGCTCTATCACCAAAGGACACCTGACCTTCGTCCGGCGCAGTGATTTGGTTCATGATGCGAATGAA